>JACRGN010000051.1 GCA_016234205.1 Nitrospinota bacterium
CCCCTGCTCATTTTTCAGAAGGCAGGAGAATTTGCAAGTGAGGGATTTTTACCCTATGCCACCTTTGCAGCCTTAATAAGCATCAATCTCGGAATTCTTAACCTGCTTCCAATCCCTGTTCTTGATGGCGGACATATTTTGTTTTTCCTGATAGAGATAATCTTCAGAAAACCTGTCAGTGTAAGGTCAAGAGAGGTGGCACAGCAGGTAGGTATATTCATATTGGTCTCTCTCATGCTCTTTGCATTTTATAATGACATAATGCGATTCCTTGAGCATTGAAACAATAATCTTAGCCACAGAGAACACAGAGGTCACAGAGAGAAACCAAAAACAGGACACAGATTTTCACAGATGACAGCATTGCTGTCATTCTGAGCAACGCGAAGAATCTCAAAACCGAGATTCCTCACGGAGCCTGCCCTGAGCAAAGAAACAAGATTCTTCGCTTCGCTCAGAATGACAGACGAAGGGTTCGGAATGACATTTCTGTGTTTATCTGTGTCAAAATTCATTCTTTTATTTTTCTTCTTCTCAGTGTCCTCTGTGGTTTATATTTTGTGTTATGGATGATGAAGATATCCTTCACAATCTTGAATCCCTCGCAAAGAGATTATCTGTAGATGTTAAATATAGAAACCTTAATGATGAGGAATTCAGGATTGAAAGCGGTGCTTGCAACTTAAAAGGCAAAGATATGATAATTATTGACAGCAGATTGCCTGCAAAAGAAAAATGCAGGGTATTAAGCATCCAGCTAAAAAAATATAATACAGACGATATATTTATTCCGCCTATTATAAGGGAAATGATGGGGTTGAAGGATACCCGCTCTATCCCCTCTCAATAAAAACACAGGGTAAGGAGGAATGACTATGAGAACAGTCAGATTATTTTCTTTTATTTTCATTCTTCTAATCATCTTTTCAGAATCAGTCTCAGCCTTTGAGGTTCAGGGGCTGAAGACACCTGAGAGCTTTATTGCAGACCCATCTACCGGCAATTATTTTATATCCAATATAAATGGCGGTGGCCCTGGCGGAAAGGATGACGACGGTTTTATAACAAAGCTTGATAAGGATGGCAAGATAATCAATCTTACTTTTATTGATGGAAGGAATAAAGATATTACCCTGAATGCACCGAAGGGGCTTGATATAATCGGCAATGTCCTTTATGTTACTGATATAGACTTTGTAAGGGGATTTGATAAGGAGACAGGAAAATTATTATATGATTTAGATTTTAAGGCTTTTAATGCTTCCTCCTTAAATGACCTCACACACGACTCACAGGGCAATTTATATGTATCCGACTGGATAGGAAATTTTATATTCAAGGTTGAGACAAGGAACAATCATAAAGTATCAGTGGTTGCAAAGGGAAATACACTTGGAGGACCCAACGGTCTTAATATCCATCCAAAGACAAATAAACTGATAAATGTTACATGGGAAACAGGAAAGGTTCAGGAGATTGATTCATCAGGCAGTGTAAAAATCCTTGTGGAGGATAAGAGGTTCAAAACCCTTGATGGGATTGATTTTGATAACAATGGAAATATGTTTGTCTCAAGTTTTACAGGAGGAGAGGTTTATAAAATAACTCCTGACTTAAAGGTAGATGTATTCTTAAAGGGCTTGACCTCACCTGCGGACATCAATATAGACAAGAAAAATAATCTCCTATTGATTCCATCATTTGAGGGGAATAGTGCAAAGACTGCTGTTATAAAGTAGAGCCCTATTTTACAAGGTCTCTTGCGGCGATGATGCCGACCAGCCTGCCATCCTCTTTTACAATAAGGTGATGGACATTGTGCTGTCCCATTATTTTTTTTGCATCAAATATAGATTCATCTGATTTTATTTCAATAATAGGGCCGCTCATCAGTTCCTTCGCCAGAGTATTTGACGGGTTCAGCCCTTTGGCTACAATTTTGCGGACTATATCCCCTTCTGTAATTACACCAACCACATCCGTTTTGCCGTCAACAATCAGGATACAGTCTGTTTTATTACTGCTCATCTCCTCAGCAACCTTTGTTATTGAAAAATTGCTGTCTGCGGTAAAAATATTCGTTGACATCATCTTTTTTACTGACAACAGTGTCTTAAATTGGTCCATTTAAATCCTCCTAATAATATTAATTGCTATACCCTTTGAAGGATAGCACATTTTAGATACTCTGTCTCTCTCATTGATAATAAAACCGGGTGGTCCAATGCCTGCCCCCTGAACTCCATGAGCCTGAAACTTCTTTCCGAATCGTATGCTGACTGGACGAGCATATCCTTAAATGTCTCCCTGTCAATGTGATAGGAGCATGAGCAGGTAATTAATATCCCCCCTTCTTTTAATAGTTTCATTGCCTGAAGGTTTATCTCTTTATAGCCCTTCAATGCCTCTCTTACTTTACCTGCACTCTTTACGAATGCAGGGGGGTCAAGGATGATTGTATCAAATTCCTCTCTATCAGAGACAAGCTTCCTCAACTCATCAAAGACATCAACTTTTTTAAACCTGCAATTTTTAGAAAATCCGTTTATCTCAGCATTTTTTTCGCTTAAACCTATAGCATCATTTGACGAATCAAGTCCAATTACCTCTGCAGCACCAGATGCGGCGGCATAAACAGACCATCCACCTGAATAACAAAAGCAGTCAAGAACCCTGCCATCTTTTTTTACATATTTACAAATCGCCTGCCTGTTCTCCCTCTGGTCAAAAAAAAATCCTGTCTTCTGTCCCTTCAAAATATCTACTCCAAATTTAAGCCCATTCTCAGTAATAGTAATATTATCTTTTATACTGCCCCTTAAAATACCATTCCTCTCCTCCAGCCCTTCTAACCTCCTCACTGCCGCTTCATTTCTCTCAACAATCCCATATGGCCTGAAAATGTCTTCCAGTACAGCCAATATCATATCCAATCTCACATCCATGCCGAGGCTTAATGTCTGCACTGAAAGATAATCTTCGTATTTATCAATTATAAGCCCCGGAAGAAAATCACTCTCTCCAAAGACCAGTCTGTATGAATCCAAATCAGGATATACCCTTTTCCTGTATCTCCACGCCTCAGTTATTTTCCTGTAGAAAAACTCTCTATTAATCTCCTCCTTTTCATAGCTGAGAATCCTGACGGATATAAGAGAAGAAGGGTTTATATATCCCCTTCCAAGAAATTCATTTCTATAAGAATATATATCTACAATCTCACCTGCCTTATACCCCTTCACCGAGCCGGCAATCTCATTGGAGAAAACCCAGAGATGACCGCTTCTTATCCTCTTCTCCCTACCTTTTCCTATTTTTATGACAGATGACATGATAAGTCAGTATTTACTAATCGTGAGAGAGCTTCTTAATTTGAATAAATTTATCTTCAAGGGTCAAAAATGCATCTACAATATCAGGGTCAAAGTGTTTACCTGAATTTTTTATTATAGTCTCCCTTGTTGCCTCATGGCTCCATGCACACTTATAGACCCTCTTTGTTGTCAGTGCATCATAAACATCAGCAAGAGCCATTATGCGGGCTGACAGAGGTATTTTATCCTCCTTCAATCCGTATGGATAACCAGAACCATCAAACTTTTCATGATGACAATATGCAATCTCTTTACCAATTGTAAGAAACGAAATCTTATGAGTGCCCAATCTCTTTTCTGCAGCAGAAATAGCATCCCCTCCAATAATTGCATGTCTTTTCATAATCTCAAATTCTTCAGGTGTTAATTTACCTGGTTTTAAAAGTATATTGTCAGGTATTCCTACTTTACCAATATCATGGAGTGGGCTTGATTTATATATCATATCTATAAACCTCTTATCAATTAAAACCTTATATTTTTCCTTATTCCCGACTTCCTGTGCTATCAACTTGCAGTAGTTCCTTATCCTCTCTAAGTGTGCCCCCGTCTCAGGGTCTCTATACTCTGCCAGTTTTGCAAGCCCAATAATTGTTGCATCCTGTGTATCCTCAATCTCCTTTGTCCTTTCTACAACCTTTATCTCTAAAGTCCTGTTATATTCCCTGAGTGTCTCTTCCAACTTCTTTCTCACAGAGATATCCACTGTCATCCCCATGTAACCAATAACATTGCCATCCTTCCTTATGGCTGTAATAGAAAGTATGACAGGTATCTCCTTTTTATCCTTTGTAAGATTAATTACCTCGCCGCTAAAATATCCTTTATCAGGGTTTAAAATATCGTTCCACATTTTTTTATAAAATTCATCGGTTGATTTATCAGATTTTATAATCCTCGCATTCTTATTAAGAACCTCTTCTCTTGTATATCCATAAATGTTAATGAATGCCTGATTTATATCAACTATATTACCCTTTGTATCTGTTATCATGATTGCATCACTGGAGTTTTTATAACTCTGGAAATAGAGCTCCGCCTGATTATAAAGCCTCTCCCTTTCCTCTATAAGCCCTTTTATCTTTATATGGGCGCCAATGCGTGCCAATAACTCCTCAGGCTCAAATGGTTTTCCTATATAATCATTTGCACCAAGAGACAAAACCTTTTTTACAATATCCTTATCATTAACTGCTGTTACCATGACAATCGGTATCGTCTCATATTCTCTCCTACTCCTTATCTCTTTACATGTCTGATAACCATCCATTACAGGCATATCTATATCAAGGAGGATAAGGTCAGGCTGAGAATTTTTAAGGAAGTCCAATGCCTCCCTGCCATTGGCAACTGATGAGGCTGTATATTCTTCAAGTTTCACTATGTTTTCTAAAAGTGTCCTGACAATGGCA
>JACRGN010000046.1 GCA_016234205.1 Nitrospinota bacterium
ATAACCTTTTTCTCTTCAAGAATACATTCAGGATTTGTCTGTAACATATTTAGTTGATGACTCGTCTCCTCCCAAATATCCCTTAATACCCTCATATCTTCATCCAGAATAGTTCGGAGTTCGGAGTTCGGAGTTCGGAGATTTATTCTGATTTGTTTTTCTATCAGTGTAGTTCCAATAATCTGATAGGGGACATTCTGCTTTTTAAGTTCTGCAATTATCTCCTTTTCATTTTCAGGGAGATACTCAATAACTAATCCCAATTCCTCAGAAAACAAAAGTTCTATTATTTCCGACTCCCGACTCCTGACTCCCGACCCCTGGCTGAAATTTATTTCAATTCCGCAATTTCCTGAAAATGCCATTTCAAGTAATGTTGTTATAAGCCCGCCGTCACTCCTGTCATGTCCTGACAGAATTAATTCTTTATCTATCAAATTCTGGATTGCATTAAATGTGTCTTTCAGTAATTGAGGATTATCTACATCAGGTGATTCATCACCTATCTGTTTATAGCATTGAGCAAGGGCTGAACCACCCAATCTGTTTTTTCCGTTTCCTAAATCAATATAGATTAATCTGCTCTTACCATGCATCTTTAAATCAGGGGTGATAACTTTTGTAATATCAGGGCATGGGGCGTAGGCAGAGATAACAAGTGTTCCGGGAGATTTTACAAACTCTGTCTCACCCCCCCCACCTGCCCTTCCCCCACTGGTGGGGGAGGAAACCTGTGCCGCCATTGAAAGACTGTCTTTACCTCCATCCACAGCAATACCAAGCTCAAGCATCATATCCCTCATTGCAATTGCTGCATCATAAAGCCTTGCACCTTCACCGGGGAGTTTTGCTGCCCACATCCAGTTACCTGAGCATCTTATATCCGGCAGTGCACTTATCTTTGCCCACATAATATTTGTCAATGCCTCACCCACACTCATCCTCGCCATTGCAGATGGATTGATAAGCCCCTTGATAGGCTGTTCACCGATTGAAATTGCTGAGCCTGTCAATCCAAAATGGCTCTGTGCTATGACTGCCACATCTGAGACAGTAAGCTGTAAGGGGCCTGCACACTGCTGTCTTGCTATCAGACCTGTTACAGACCTGTCCACCTTACTTGTGAGAAATCTCTTTGAGCCTACTGATACAAGCCTTAATACTCTATCAAGGGCATCCATGATAATGGTAGTCGCATCCTTTATGGGTGCGTTATTACGCAGGCTAAAGCCTGCGGCTACCTCTTCTAATTGAGATGGGAGCTTTAGAGGTTGTGTTTTTATTGGAATTTGCTCAAGGTTAAAGGTCTTCTGGGGCATATCACCTAAAACCTTTTCAAGATTAAGATTTACAGGTGTTGAGCCGTCATTCTCATCGTAAAGGACAATGTCCCCATCACCTGTTATCTCACCTATTATTGAAAAAGGAAGCTTTTCTCTTTCACATAACTTTCTGAACATATCAATATTATCTGAATATATGAGGACTGCATCCTGCTCCTGATATTCCGCACCCCATATTTCAAGGACTGACAATGTATTATCACCGACTATTATCTTTCTTATATTGATTTTTGCACCTGCTGGATAGACAATCTCCTTAACCACATTACAGTTTCCGCCTGCACCCTGGTCATGGATACTCGCTATCGGATTTTCATCGCCAAGCTCAACAGACCCCCTTATGACCCTGTTCAGCTTCTGCTCCATCTCAGCATCACCGCGCTGGACTGCATTAAAATCCAGTTCCTCTATGTTTTCCCCGTGAACCATACTTGATGCCGAGCCGCCGCCCATCCCTATGCGGTATGCTGGTCCTCCAACCTTAACAACCACCATATCTTTTGCAGGTGTATCTTTTTCAATATGCCTGTCATCTATCTGCCCGACCCCGCCTGTAAACATTATCGGTTTTATCCATTCCCTCCTCTCACCGTCAGGGAGTCTCAATCCGAATGACCTCGTGAAACCCTGTATTAAAGGCTCACCAAACTTATTCCCATAATCTGATGCACCATTACTCGCCTCAATCTCTATCTGTATCGGTGATGCAAGATTTTTCGGATAGATGAAAGAGTCATCTTCCCACGGCAGTGGATAATTCGGAATCTGGAGATTCCCCACACAGTAAGCGGCAGTCCCTGCAACAACAATACTCCCCTTTCCTGTTGCATGGACATCCCTGAGCCTACCCCCTGTCCCTGTCTCTGCCCCTGGAAATGGTGCAACACCTGATGGGAAGTTGTGGGTCTCGGCTGTAAAAATTATGTGATATGTAACTTCTCTAAGGCTGAAAGCTGAAGGCTGAAAGCTGCCTGCTGGGAATATAGTTTGAATTTTATATCCCCTGATGGCACTTGAATTATCTTTAAATGCAATGATACTGTTATTGGTGTTTCTCTTATACGGCTCTTTAACAATCTGCATGAGGTTTTCGGGAATCTCTTTTCCGTCAATTATGAGTCTCCCTCTAAAAAACCAGTGTCGGGAATGCTCGCTGTTGGACTGGCTTAAATCAAAACATTCTACATTTGTTGGATTTCTCTTCAGGTCATTAACAAAAAGATTGTGGTAATAATCTATGTCCCAATCATCAAGCCCAAGCCCCATTTTCTGATTAACCTTTGCGAGGGCTGATTTACCTTCCTCTAAAAGTGGAACGGTATATACAGGCTCAGGCTTTATTCCAGGCTCAAAGGTCTTGAGAGGCTCTTGATATTGGCATTCCGTCATCCTGTCGTGAACAAGAGACAAGAAGGATTCAAGGGTTCGAGGGTTCAAGGATTTGAGTGATTGAGTTTTTTTATCTTGACCCCTTGACCCCTTGACCCCTTGACCTCCAATCAATTTGTATCTCCTTGACCTCTCAATCCTTTTAATCTTTGTAAGTCCGCAGGCATGACAAATTGATACGGCATTGGTTGACCATGCAGTTGTGAAGTTCATACGGGGACCAACTTCAAAAATAAATCCCTCCCGCCCCCCTTTTTCAAAGGGGGGAGAGGGGGGATTTTGAGTTAAAAAACTCTTATTAGAAAAATTCTCCGGCTCAAAGGTTTCTGATAGAAGCCACCTTAAGATATTAATCTCTTTATCAGTAAGGGGTTCTGATACCTCTATATTGAAGCAAAACTCAGTCTCAATAGTATCAATATCAGGGCTTACCTTCTCTCTAAATATTTTAACAAGACTATCTTCTTTATATGAAGAAAGGGCAGGCCTGCGATATAAATTTAAAATATTTTTTTGGCTCACAATCCTCCTTTAATATCTTAAGTCATTTTAACAGATGAGATTTTCAATTGACAATTTTTTTTCTCAATGGTAGATTTCATTCATATATTTATGGAGGATAACAATGAAAAATATTCTAATTGCCCTTATTGCCTCTGTTTTAATTTTATTTAGTATTACTTCAATACCTGACAGAGACATCGTCATATAAGTTTAAGCATACAATGCATCATGTCTTAGATGATTATACCAATGCACGAATCAGCTACTCTTTAAAGAAATATGATATTTCTGATATATTTTTCAAGCATATATTAGGATATCTCAAAGAAGTCCCCGGTTTTATACCCGATTATAATATGGACGGAGCGAAGCTGGATAAGGAGGCTATTAATAAAAAATTAAATGAGCTCAAACAAAAGATGTCAGACCTCAGAAATGCAGTCCAGAAGAGGGAATTAAAGGAAATAAATAAACAGTCAGATGAAATATTCCATATGTGTGTCGGATGCCACGAAGGGACAAAAAAGAAATATCTTTTTAGAGAGCCTAACGAAAGCGGAGAAACTATCTTTCAGGAATATATGCATAAAATATCTGAAGATTTTAAAACTGCAAGGATATACGCAGAAAGCAAGGAATTTAATGAGACAGAAGAGTATCTCAAATTGATTAATTTTTACCTTAGCTTGCTTGAAGATATTTTCCCCGATAAAGGACCTTCGGGTATTATTTTAGACAGGGATGGTTTTGTCCGCCGCATAAAAGGTTTTGAGAAGCTCAATGAAGATGCACAGAAAAATATTAAAGAGAAAAAGATGTTTGATTCAGATTCTTTCAAAAAATCACTAAATGAACTTTGTGTAGCCTGTCATGAGCCTGAGCGTATAAAGTAGCTGTCGGCATAAATATAGGATTTCACATCTCTTGGTTTAAATAAAAGTTTACCCTGTTAGATATTTACTGTTGAATGGGAATAATTACATTGAATATCTATTATCTAACAGGGTTTATCAGCAATAACTCGCCTCAGATTTTATCCGTCCAAAATATTTATGAAAATAGGAATACCAAAAGAAATAAAAAAAGATGAATACAGGGTAGGCATTGTCCCATCGGGCGTCAGGTCACTTGTATTGGCAGGGCATAAGGTCATTATAGAGGATGGTGCTGGATTAGGTAGTGGCATATCAAATTCAGAATATGAGTTTGAGGGTGCCGAGATAGCCCCCTCTGCAAAAGATGTATATCTCAGGGCTGACATGATTATGAAGGTGAAAGAACCGCTGCCTTCCGAGTATGACATGCTAAGAGAAGGACAGATACTTTATACATATCTCCATCTTGCACCTGCCCCTGATTTGACAAAGGCACTCCTTAAAAGAAAGATTATAGCCATAGCATACGAAACGGTTCAATTAGATGACAGTTCCCTGCCTCTTTTAATCCCAATGAGTGAGATTGCAGGAAGGATGTCTATACAGGAGGGGGCAAAATATCTTGAGAGGGAAAAAGGCGGGAGAGGCATACTCCTCG
Source organism: Nitrospinota bacterium (assembly GCA_016234205.1). GTDB lineage: Bacteria > Nitrospinota > Nitrospinia > UBA9942 > UBA9942 > UBA9942. The sequence goes on from JACRGN010000046.1 coordinate 4,770, forward strand.
GAGGTGTCCCCGGAGTTGCTCCGGGAAAAGTAACTATCATTGGCGGTGGCATAGTGGGAACAAATGCAGCAAAGATGGCAATCGGAACAGGGGCAACTGTGACCATACTGGATGCAAGTCTTTACAGACTCCGTTATCTTGACGATATCTTTGGTGGAAGAATAAGGACACTGATGTCAGATAGCCATAATATCATGGAATCTGTAAAAGAGGCTGATTTAGTTATAGGTGCGGTTTTAATACCCGGTGCAAGGGCACCCTTTCTTGTTACAAGAGGAATGCTTTCAGAGATGAAAGAGGGCTCAGTTATTGTGGATGTATCAATTGACCAGGGCGGATGTGTTGAGACATCAAAACCAACATCTCATAGCACCCCGACATTTATTGTTGATGGTGTTATTCATTACTGTGTAACAAATATGCCCGGGGCTGTTCCGAGGACATCCACCTTTGCCCTTACAAGTGCCACATTCCCCTACGCCCTTCAAATAGTCAATCTTGGAATTAAAGATGCCTTCACAAAAAATAAGGCACTCTTAAAGGGTCTAAATCTGGCGAATGGTAAAGTAACACACAGGGCAGTGGCTGAAGCTCTTGGATATGAGTATTCTCCACCTGAGAAGATTTTGGGGGGAATGTAAGTTATCTGCCGGTTAAGGATTTGTGGTGTGCCTGCTTTTCCACAAGTTTTTTATCTTTTACTTTTAAGGAAGACATATATCAGCATAATATGTTAATACATGCAGTTATGAGTTTTCCGCATAACATAGAAATAGATATTATAAGTCGTGTTTTATCATGACCATTCTGCCATGCGTCTTCTTTTTTTATTTCGTCATCACTATCACAAAGACCGGGATGTATGGACATGGTTTTCAGACCACCGCAAATACATCACAGTCTACAACCTTCCAGCCTATTCTCCCGAATTCAATGCACTGGAAAGGATTTGGCATTATACCCGTTTGAACGGCACACACAACCGATACTTTGCA
>JACRGN010000047.1 GCA_016234205.1 Nitrospinota bacterium
GAAGGGACAAGGCCTATACTGGTAGAACTTCAGGCACTTGTAAGTTATTCAAATCTTAATATGCCAAGACGGATGGCGACAGGTGTTGACCCTAACAGGGTATCACTCTTGATTGCCATACTTGAGAAGAGGGTCGGACTTCACCTGCAGGGTGAGGATATTTTTGTAAATGTTGCAGGTGGTGTGAGGATTGATGAGCCTGCTGTTGACCTTGGGATTGTCTCTGCAATAGCATCAAGTTTTAAGGATAAGCCTGTTGATGCAAAGACAGTAGTAGTTGGAGAGGTTGGTTTGGCAGGGGAGGTAAGGGGAGTCACTCATATAGATAAAAGATTAAATGAGGCATCAAAACTGGGTTTTACCCGCTGTATAATTCCAAAGGTTAAAAAGGATATTTTGAGGGATATAAAGATAGAAATAATAGAGGTATCATCAGTTGGAGAGGCTTTGGAGGTTTTGCTTTGACTAAAATAATATTTTATGATATTATATTTTATCGGCAAGGAGTGTAAAAATTCCTTGCCGTTGGCTATTTCAACAACTAAAACAAGGAGGCTTGATGTTTAAAAAAGGGGAAAAGGTTATGTACCCTGCCCACGGTATTGGTGTTATAGATGAGATTGAGCAAAAAACAATCGTGGGAAAGAAAAGATTGTTTTATGTGATAAAGATTTTGGAAAATGGAGTAACGGTAATGACACCGGTGGATAATGTAGATAAGGTCGGTTTGAGGGGATTGTCTGATAAGAAAGTGATAAGTAAGGCATTAAAGATACTCCGTACGGAGGTTTCACTGAGCTTAAATGAAAATTGGAATAGAAGGCAGAAGGGATATTTCAACAAGATAAAGACAGGTTCTTTATTTGATGTGGCTGAGGTATATAGAGATTTATATCTATTACAGATGGAGAAGGAGCTTTCATTTGGTGAAAGAAAGATGCTGGATAATGCAAGGTTTCTTATTGTCAGTGAGATAGCAGAGGCAAAAGGGATAGAGGTTAAAAAGGCTGAAAAGCTTGTTGAAAAGGCTGTTTGTTGACCTGCCTGTTAGCAGACAGGTAAAGGATTTAAGATAACGAAAGGTGGTGGTGTAGTAAGGAAAGGAGGTGAAAATTATGGTGATAATCAGAGGGTTGCTTCTGATTATGTTTGCATCTATCGGCGGTGCAATAGGTTTATTGGCAGGCAAGGGAACTGAGGCAGGTATAGCTGGACTTATAATTGGGGCAATTATTTCATTTGTTATTATTATACTTGAGAACCGCATCAGGGAATTGCCGGCAAAGGTTATAATCGGCGGTGCAATAGGGGCTTTAGCCGGACTCGTCGCAGCAAATCTTTTTATCTATTCTCTATCAATTCAGTTCATAGGCATTGAATCAACTCTCCTAATTAATGTCTTAATCAAAACACTCTTCGGATATCTCGGCTTGGTTATCGGTGCTGAAAAGGCAGTGATCTTTGATTTATCCCATTACAGGGCAATTTTAAGGGAAAATAAATCAGGAGAGCAAAATATAAAGATATTAGATACGAGCGTCATCATTGACGGGAGGATTGCAGATATCTGTGAGACAGGTTTTTTGGAGGGGCAGATTGTAATTCCTCAGTTCATTCTTAAGGAGCTCCAGCAGATAGCGGATTCATCGGATTCAATGAAGAGAAACCGCGGCAGGAGGGGGCTTGATATCCTTCAGAGGATTCAGAAGAATGCAGACCTTGATATAAAGATTGTTGATGACGATTTTCCTAAGATTAGGGAAGTAGATGGAAAGCTTGTAGCACTCTGCCAGAAGATTGGCGGGAAGGTAGTTACAAATGATTTTAACCTGAACAAGGTAGCCGAGCTTCAGGGGGTTCCTGTTCTCAATATAAATCAATTGGCAAATGCTGTTAAACCGGTAGTGCTGCCCGGCGAGATAATGAATGTTTATATTCTCAAGGAGGGCAAGGAATATAATCAGGGGGTTGGTTACTTAGATGACGGTACAATGATTGTGGTTGATAATGCCCGCAGGGAAATTGGAAAGAGCGTAGAGGTGGTTGTAAGCAGTGTCCTTCAGACAACAGCAGGACGGATGATATTTACTAAGCTGAAGGAGGATATGGAGAGGGAAGAGGTTTACAGTATCTCAAGATAATAGTAAATGGACGCAGATTTTCACAGAAAAAAATGGATTATTAGGAACATAGGCTTAAGACTGGAAAAAAGTCTAATATCTTTTTCTTAAATCTGCGTTAATCTGCGTCCAATAAATCTTTAAGTGATTGACGGTTCGCCTCTATTGTCCTGTCAATATCTTTATTGGAGTGAGCCAGCGATACAAAACCTGCCTCAAACTGGGAGGGGGCTAAATATATGCCCCCTTTCAGCATCAGGGAGAAGTATTTAGAGAACCTATCTGTATCCGATGTCTTTGCAGTTGTGTAGTCCACTACCTCTCTATTTGTGAAGAACATGGAGAACATTGAGCCTACCCGTGTTGAATAAACAGGGATTCCAGACTCTCTTGCCCCATCTTCCATTCCTTTACATAATTTCTCAGATGTCTTATTTAATTTTTTATAGACACCTGTTCTGGATAGTATCTTAAGGGTTTCTATGCCGGCAGTCATTGCAAGGGGATTTCCTGATAGGGTGCCAGCCTGATATACTGGTCCGGCAGGTGCTACCATCTCCATAATCTCCCTCTTCCCTCCATAAGCACCAACAGGAAGCCCCCCTCCGATAATCTTGCCAAGGCATGTGAGGTCTGCCTTTATATTGTATAGCTCCTGTGTCCCGCCATATGCAACCCTGAAGCCTGTCATTACTTCATCAAATATAAGGACGATTCCATATTTTTTTGTAACATCTCTTAACCCTTGTAAAAAGCCGTTCTTTGGAGGGACAACTCCAATGTTTACTATTACCGGTTCAAGTATTATGCAGGCAATTTTTTCACCCTTTTTTTTTAGGA
>JACRGN010000342.1 GCA_016234205.1 Nitrospinota bacterium
GGAGAAATTATTCCAATTACATCAGAAGGGCATGGTAATTTAGTTGAGGGTCTTACCGAAGACCCAGAAACCCTTGAAAGCACTCCATTATTTACACCTGAAGATATGGATAATATGAGACATCTAAGTCAATGGGAATTTCAGGAGATAGAGAGGAAAAAATTGATTCAGTATGTTTTAAATCACCCAGCTGATATTTTAAAACTTATGGTAAAAAAAATAATTTTATTCTGGTCTGTTACTCCTGAAGTGGAACGATCTGAGTTAAAAACAGATTTTTTTATAAAAATATTTATGGTATTGTGGTCATCGTATAGTATCATTGTTTATGTGCTTGCCATAGCTGGTATTTTTTCTTTCAAAGATAAAACTATTCTTTTGTTAATTATATTAATCATGGCAAGTTTTACTATTATGCATATGTTCTTTCTTGTAGTGCCTGAAAAGAGATTTAGATTGCCGCTTGAACCCTATCTTGTCATTCTTGCATCCGCAGGTTTGTCTTCTCTTATTTCACGGATACAATCTCTTAAAAAGTGGAGGTTATGTTAGTATCGGTCATAATACCCTGTTTTAATGAAAAGGATACAATCCTTGAGCTGCTTGAAAAGGTCAAGGCAGTTGACCCTAAAACAGGTTCAGGGCAAGTTATTAATAAAGAGATTATAGTTGTAGATGATAGTTCCACGGATGGGACGAGGGAATTGCTGAGAGGCATAAAAAACCCTGTGAATATTATCTATCATCATGAAAATATGGGGAAGGGTGCTGCCATTCAAACAGGGATAAAAGAGGCGGGTGGGGATATAGTTATTATCCAGGATGCGGATTTAGAATATGACCCCAACGAATATCACCTGTTACTGAAGCCTATTCTGGAAGGGAAGGCTGATGTTGTTTATGGCTCAAGATTTATGGGATACCAGCCTCATAGGGTGCTCTTTTTCTGGCATTATGTAGGCAATAAGATGCTGACCCTTTTTTCCAATATGCTGACAAATCTGAATCTGACGGATATGGAGACATGCTACAAGGTTTTCAGGTCTGAGATAATAAAACAGATCCCCCTGAAGGAGAAGCGGTTTGGTTTTGAGCCTGAAGTGACTATGAAGATAGCTAAGAGAAAATGCAGAATATATGAAATAGGCATCTCTTATTATGGAAGGGGCTATACAGAGGGGAAAAAGATAGGATGGAAAGATGGGGTCAGGGCAATCTGGTGTCTTATAAAATACAGGCTGACGGATTAAACATACAATTACGATTGACGAATGACAAATGTATATTTCCGAATGTTCTTCATTCGTCAATTTTCAATCATCATTCGGCATTCATCTAATGGATATTATCATTATATGCGGGATGTATTATCATGATAAGTTTTGGACGAGTAAGCAGCACATAGCATTAAGATTGGCAAAGAGACACAGGGTTTTGTTTGTAGAGCCTGCCCCCTTGGTAGCAGCCCCCCTCCTCTTTCCTCTTGACTATAAAAACTGGACAAAATGGCTTATGGGCTTGAGAAAGGAAAAGGAGAATCTCTTTCTATATGCGCCCCCGCCTCTAAGGATTCCCGCAGATACCAGATATCTTATAGTAGACAAATTAAACCAGAAAATTATCAGCTCCTTTACGGCAAAGGCTGCAAATAGGATAGGGATTAAAAATCCGATAGTTTGGTCATTTGATTACAGGACATCGGAGTTTAAAGGCAAACTTAAGGAATCGCTGTTTATATATCATTGTGTAGATGAATGGGCGGAAATGCCTGTCCCATTTTTAAAGAAAGAGATTATCGGAAAGATTGAGAATAGGCTTGCCGGGAATGCAGATATTGTCTTTGCCTCTGCCAGAAAACTGGAAGAAAGATTATCCAAAATTAATAAGAATACCTTCTATATACCGCATGGTGTGGATTATGGACATTTCAGTCAGGATATTGATAACGGTTCTTTTTTACCGGAGGATATAAAGGATATTAAAGGTACTGTTGTGGGTTTTAGCGGGACCATAGAGAACTGGGTGGATATAGGTCTTATTGAATATATCGCACGGCAGAAACAGGAATGGACACTGTTATTTGTCGGGATGATCGGTCATTCGGCAGATGTTTCAAATCTTAAGAAATATAAAAATATAATTTTTACAGGCTTAAAAAAAAGGGAGGAATTGCCGAAATATCTTAAGGTTATGGATGTATGTATTATCCCGTTCAAGATAAACAGATTGACTGAAGGGGTAAATCCACTTAAACTATACGAGTATCTTGCAGCAGGAAAACCTGTTGTATCCACTCCACTCCTTGAGGTTCAGAGGATGGGTGATATGGTGAAAATTGCAGATGGGTATGATGCCTTTATCAAAGCGATTGAGGAATCAATGAAGGAAAATACTACAGAGGATATAGAAAAAAGGAGGAGTATTGCAAGGGAAAGTTCGTGGGATGTTAAGGTTAGAGAAATGGAGAATATAATAAAGAGGTTTTTATAAATGAAAAATAACACACTGATAATAATCCCTGCCTATAATGAAGAAAATACTATAGGCAATGTAATAAAAGGGATTCGTAATGTTGCTCAAACATCGGATATTGTTGTTATTAATGACGGCTCATCTGACAGGACTGAGAGTGCTGCAAAAGATGCCGGGGCATTTGTTGTAAATCTCCCATTCAATCTCGGCTATGGGGCGGCACTTCAGACAGGTTTTAAATATGCAGTAAGGCATGATTACAAATATGCAATACAGATGGATGGAGACGGCCAGCATAGCCCGTCTTCTCTCAAAAGCCTTACGACGGAGATAGAAAAAAATAATACAGATGTCGTTATAGGTTCAAGATTCCTCGGAGATAATAATTATAATGCACCTGCTTTAAGAAAAATAGGGATGAAGATATTCAGCATCATTACAAATTTTATAACAGGACAGAAGTTTACCGACCCGACATCGGGTTATAGGGCAATTAATAATGATATTCTTAAATTTTATTCTAATGATATATATCCAGTGGATTACCCCGATGCTGATGTAATTATAATGCTTCATCAGGCAGGCTTCAGGATAATGGAGATACCTGTTGATATGAATCCGAGTCTCACAGGTAAATCAATGCACAGCGGATTAAAGCCGATATATTATCTATTCAAGATGATGCTCTCAATATTTGTTACCATCTTAAGAGAGCCCATAAGGGAGAAGGTATAGTATGCCGTTAAGACAGCAGATATTTGCAATTCTCATAAGCATCGTTATTTTTATTGTCATAATAGAGCTGGTCAGAAAGAGAAAACTCAGGGAGGAGTTTTCTTTGATCTGGCTTCTGACAGGTTTTTTACTTTTTATCCTCGCTATATGGTATGACCTGTTATTAGCGATTACATCCCTTATAGGTGCGTCTCTTGCGACATCAACCCTCTTCTTCTTCGGGCTTGTATTCTTAATACTCATAAATCTTTACTATTCAATAAAGTTATCTGCTATAGCAAATCAGATGAAAAATCTTTCACAGGAAGTGGGGATACTCAAGTCAGCAGTCAGCAGTCAGCAGTCAGCAGTCAGAAAAAAACCTGTGGTGAACGAAGCGAATCCGTCAGAGGATTCTGATACTGTGAAGGAGTAGATTCAAAATCCACCCTACAAATATTGCATAAAAGAAGATAAAAGAAGAAATCATCATCGCCCTCTTTAAACCCTGCTCTTTTATTATTACAAGGAAGTTTGCAAGACAGGGGATAAAGAGTATCATAACTGCAACACCAACAGTTGTCTGAATCAAATCAAGCTGATTATTTTTTTGAAGATAAAATAATCCCGCCGCACCATAATCCCTTCTTAAAAATCCCACGATAAATGCCCATGTAGCCTTGTCAGGCAGTCCGAGAATTCCAGTTACAACAGGGTTTGCTATCTTCTCTATAATCTTTAAGGCGCCGAGTCTGTCCAGAATAAATAGGCTGAATGTCCCTATAATAAATAGAGGCACAGCCTCTTTTAAAAACCACTTTACCCTGTAATATGTCTTTCTCAAGATATTCGAAAATTTTGGAATTCTGATAGGGGGGAGTTCCATGAAAAAATCTGATGATTTTCCCGGGACAACCTTTGATGCCAGATACCCTACTATTAAGAGTTGGAGAAGGACAGTGATTACAATAAAAA
>JACRGN010000341.1 GCA_016234205.1 Nitrospinota bacterium
ATCAACCCGTACCTCTAATTTTTTTTCCGATTCATTTTTAAAAACGCCTTTTACATCCAGTGTGTAATTATCCATAGGCTGTGTCAGGATGGCAATCAACATTAAGTCTTTAAAATTTATTCTTGAAAGCTCTCTCTCAAGGGCAGTGACCTTATCAAAGACGGCATAATTTCTAATCCTCTTAAAATCATTCAGCAGGTAGTCTAAGCCCTCCTTTGACCTTATGATTTTGACATAGGGGGGGGAATTCTCGCTGGTACCAATGATATTGGTCTTCAGGGAGTCTTTAATCTCTTTTATTACTGCTATTTTCTTTTCTTCTGCTAAAACCGGATTAGAAAAAAATAACAAATAGAGAATAAGCAGCAAAATTTTGGAATAGCCGTGGTGCATAAAATAATAGTAACTTATAATGGTTTTTCGGTCAATACTATTAGAATTGAGGATAGACGGGCAGATAAGGGGGGAGGGGATTTAAAGATCGTTAAAGCCCTTCTTCATTCTTATACTCATTTAGCTTGTTTCTTAAAGTCCTTATGCTGACACCGAGAAGCTCAGCCGCTTTAGTCCTGTTACCGTTAACCTGCTCAAGGGTATTGAATATCAGCTTTTTTTCCATCTCCCTTACAGTAACGCCTGTTTTTACGGATGATTTTATCTCCTCAACTATTGCCTCCATAAAGAGATATTCCTGTGTTATTAAATTTCCTTTGCACAAAAGAACAGCCCTTTCAATAACATTTTCAAGTTCCCGCACATTACCACGCCAGTAGTAATCTGTAAGCATAAGGAGGGCATCCTTTGCCATCCCTGTTACATTCTTTCTGTTTTTTGAGCTATGCTTTTTTATAAAGTATTCTATAAGCAGGGAGATATCCTCTTTTCTGCTCCTTAATGGCGGTATTAATATCGGTATGACATTCAGCCTGAAATACAGGTCTTCCCTGAACTCGCCCTCATCTATAGCCTCTCTTAAATTTCTGTTTGTTGTAGCAATTACCCTGGCATCTATTGGAACAGGCTCTCTTCCTCCAACCCTGTCAACCTCCCTCTCTTGTAATACCCTTAAGAGCTTTGCCTGAAGCGACATATCCATTTCACTTATCTCGTCCAGCAATATTGTCCCATGATTTGCAAGCTCAAATTTTCCTATTTTTCTGTTTATGGCACCTGTGAATGCACCCTTTTCATGTCCGAAGAGTTCGCTCTCCAGGAGGTCTTTTGGCAGGGCGGCACAATTTACAGCAACAAAGGATTTATCTTTTCTGTTGCTGTTTTGATGGATGAATTTAGCAATCATCTCCTTTCCGGTCCCGCTTTCCCCCTGAATCAGGATTGTAGAACTGCTGTAAGCCACACTAAGGGACATATCAATCACCTTCTTCATTGATAGATTATTTGTTACTATTTTAATGGAGTCGGCGGGCAGAGGTGCTATTATTAATTGATTGGCTGTATTTTTCCCCGTTTGATTCCTTATTGCCCTTAATACTATATCATCCAGTATCTCTGCCGAAAAAGGTTTTAGGATATAATCAAATGCCCCTTCTCTCATTGCATCAACAGCATTATCTATAGTTCCATATGCAGTTATCATGATAACTGGTATCTGTGGTGACTGCTTTTTTATCTCCTTTAATACTTCAAGGCCGCTGATCTTTGGCATTTTTACATCGGTAATGACCATATTGAAAGGCTCTTTATTGAATAACTCAAGCCCCTCAATCCCGTTAGAGGCGGTATGGACAGAATAGCCGTTCCTTATAAGCACCTCTGTGAGGGCTATCCTCATCTCCTCTTCATCTTCTATTATGAGTATTTCTGGATTCATAGAATTTATAAAAAATTATAAAACACGAATTTCACGAATATACGAATGCCACGAATAAATGAAGACTATAGACTCAAGAATTAGTGTAATTCGTCCATTCGTGTCATTCGTGTTCGTGTCTTTGTTTAACTGGCAGCAGGACTGTAAATGTTGTTCCCTTTCCAATTTCACTCTCTACCTCTATTATCCCTTTATGCAGCTCTATTATATTATGGACAATGGCAAGACCAAGCCCGGTTCCGCTCTCCCTTGTTGTAAAAAACGGGTTAAAAATCTTTTTAAGATTATCTTCCGCTATTCCATCACCTGTATCAATAATTTTCATTTCTATAAAAGGGGTATTGTCTTTGAGTTTTTCTCCCAATCCTGTTTTTACTTTTAAAACTCCCCCCTTCGGCATTGACTGGACAGCATTCAGTATAAGATTAAGAAAGACCTGTTTTAATAGTTCTTCATCCCCCCATCCTGACGGGAGGGAAGGGGAGTATTCCTTCTCAAGCCTTATATTGTTATTATTAAGTGAAAATTTACTAAATTGCAAGAGGTCATCAATAAATTTATGTACATCAAATTTCTTAAATATCGGGTTAGGCTGTTTTGTAAAGGTTAAGAGATTAGATATAACATGATTAAGATTTTTTATTCCAGAAGATATATGCCCTAATAAATTTTTATGGTTATCGTTTGTAATCTCCCTCTGCAGGAGAGAGGTAAACAGTTCTATGCTTCCGAGCGGATTTCTTATCTCATGGGCGATCTTTACAGCCATTTCACCCATTGCAGTCAGCCTGCTGTTTCTATCTGCCTGTTCCTCTAAGCTTTTCATCCTCTCTATTTCCATATTTTTAAACTCAAGCTCCTTATTTAGCTCTTCTACTCTTTTTTTAAGAGATTCAAATGAGGCTTGAAGGGTAGAGGCGGTATTGTTGAATGAGGAGATGGCGGCATTTAGGTTTTTGTTCATGAAATTATAAAAATTTGCCACAGAGGCACGGAGACACAGAGTTTTTTTAAACTTATTTTTTCCTCTGTGCCTCTGTGTCTCAGTGGCTAATTAGGTTTTTGTTTATTTGTAAAATTCCTTATATTTATTCTTCCATTCCAAATTTTTTATCTCGGCAGATGCAATATTACCATAGAAACCACCTTTGGATATTTCTGCAAGTTTTGTCAGGGTAACTATGCTTTTATCTTCCTTTTTCAGCCTTTCATAACTGTTGGCTGCTATATAGAGCGCCCATTCTGCCCTCTTATCACCCGGATAAGTTATAGATAGTTTGTCTGCTGTCTCTATTGCCTCAACATATCTCCCCATCTTGAAAAGGGAATCAAGTATCTGGTATTCACCGTCCACTATAACACCTTGTGCATCCTCCCTCTTTGATAGTTTGAGTATCTCTATAGCCTGCATGTATGAGTTTATTGACTCCTGGAAGGCTTTAATGTTTTTATATGAGCTGGCTAAATTATAATACACCTTTGCCGTCTTGAATTCCTTTGGCCTCTTTTTGATATATAAATTATATTCAGTAATCGCTTCTTTAAACTTTCCCTGATTGTAAAGGGAGTCTCCTGTGATCCATCTTGCATCGCCTGCCATCTCACTGTCAGGGTAGTTTGTTAAAAATATCCTTAACTGTCTTTCTGCATCAGCATATCTCTCCTGAAGATAATATACCTCGCCTGTCCTAAAAGAAATATCTCTCTTATAAATCCCCTTTGAATCGTATTTAAGCACTGCATCATAAGTCTCAATTGCCTTGCTGTATAAGCCCATCTGCTGATAGGTGTCGCCTATCTTAAAGAGTATCTTTGGGTCCTTAATATCTTGAGTCCTTAATATCTTAAGGAAAGGGTCAAAGTTTTTATAGTATGTGAGGAGGAGGCTGTAAAATCCCTTCTGGGCATGATAGGTATCTATAATCTTAAAGAAGGTATCCCTGATGGATGCCTTAACTTCCTCTGATGCGATTTCCGCAGGATATTTAGACAGCAAATCCTTGAAGGCGATAATAGCCTCTACATATCTATTTTCCGATGATAAGATGCTCCCCTTCTTAAACATCGCCTCCTGAACCTGAGGATCTGAAGGATTTTTTATAATAACATCCTGATATGTATTCATAGGCTCAATATAGGGGGTGTAATCAAATATGGCGCTGATTCCAACCAGATTGGGGGCTTCTACACCAACATTAGCCATCTTCATTCTGATAGAGTAAATATCTTCGCTCTCAGGGTATCTGGAGATTGCCTCAGCATATAAAAAAACAGCATCCAGATTTTTTCCATCTTTATAATATGTGTCTCCTATCCTGGCCATGGCATGTGGTGCAAACTCGTTTTTAGGAAAAAGATTTATAAGGTCAAAAAATGTGTCTCTGGCATCTTTATATTTTCCATTTATAAAATAGGCCTCACCTATATGGAACATAACCGAAGGATTTGCCTTTGGAAAGGTGGGCCATTTTTTTACCGCCTCTCTGTATAATTCTTCAGCCCTTACATAATCCTTTTCAATAAAATACGAATCCGCTATCTTGAATGTTGCATCCCTTACAACTGTGCTGAATGGGTAAAGCACGAGGACCCTCTCAAGCTGTTTGTGTGCCTCCTTATATTTCTTCTCATCCATTAAAATCTCTGCTTTAATTATAAGGGACTGAGGGGCATATTTGCCGTTTGGGTATTCATTGATAAGGGTTTGAAGAGACGCCTTTGCCTCAATATAGAATTTCATATTCGCATATAGCTTGCCAATACGAAGCAGTGCCATCTCTCTTTTGCCAGATTTTGGAAATTTATATGTGGCGGATTTATAGGCATCTATAGTTAATTGATATTTTGTGCCATCTTTTTGGGCAAGATTATGATAAGCATCTCCGATTAAATAGAAGGCACTTTCACTGAATTTGCCCTCAGGATAGAAACTTGTAAATTCCTTTAGTTTTGCAATAGCCTCTTCATATTTGCCATCCTGATAAAGTTTTAGTCCTTCATTATACATACCCCTTTCCTCAAATTTTGTTATCGGTTGGGCAGCCGGAGAAGCAGGAGCTTCTCCTGTCTGCCGTAGCACAGGCAGGTTTGCCTCTTTTATATCCTGCGTTGCAGCTTTTTGTGTATTTTTTGTCGTTACAGGTTGTGATGGATTAGAGAGTTGCTGAATAGGTGCAGGAGATTTTTTTGCAATATCCTCACTTAAAGGCTTTAGACTGCCTGCCAAATCTTCAACCTCTTTTATTATCTTTGATTTCTTGTCGTTCGTTGAGGAATATATCTCCTGCATTGATTCTTTTTTAATATCCTTTGTTTGGGCAAAAACTTTCCCCGCGGTTAACAGAAAACAGAATAGAGTTAGATATGTAAGGGTTATAAAAATATTTTTAAAATTTATTTTGAATGAATATAGCTTCATTTCTTTTCCTCAAGAGAGAGAACAATCCTTACTATCTATGATAGCAAGATATATACCACAAAACCTACCTATAATATACATCACGAATTTAATATTTGCAACTAATTGAGTTATAAGGAGCTATGATAAATTTTATTGATTTAAAAATAGAATTGGAAAATGGTCTAAAGGTTAAATAAACAGCATAAAGAGGTATATTGTTGTCATTATTTTGACTTTATTTGACTGAGGAATAACTGACAATCTTAATTAAGGGAAAATTTTGTTTGGTAGAATATAATTTGGGTTGAAACAGTTTTTGATATTATGATAATATTAATCCATTTGTTTGTAGCTGTTTTGATTTTATACAAAAATTAAGCAGGGGGTTCTTTTTATGAAAAAGAAGTATATCTATTTTTTCGGTTCCGGAGGTGCTGAGGGGAGGGCTGACATGAAGGTACTACTTGGTGGAAAAGGGGCTAACATTGCAGAGATGACAAATCTTGGTATACCTGTGCCTCCAGGTTTTACTATTTCTACAGAGGCGTGCAATGAATATTTTAAGAACAATAAGAAATATCCTGATGGTTTATGGGATGAGATAGAAAAAAATCTTGCAGGATTAGAAGATGCAATGGGGAAAAATTTTGGCAGTAATTCACAGCCTCTCCTCGTATCGGTGAGGTCAGGGGCAAGGGCATCAATGCCGGGGATGATGGATACCGTATTAAATCTTGGGCTAAATAAAAATACACTGAAAGGTATTATTGAGATGACAGGGAATGAGAGATTTGCCTACGATGCCTATAGAAGATTTATCACCATGTTCAGCGGTGTGGTTCTCGGCATCAAGAAAAAGAAGAAGATGACAGAGAATGGACACGAGGTGGAGATAAATCAGTTTGAAGTAATTATGGATGAAATAAAAAAGAAGTACAATGCCGAGCTTGATACAGATTTGAATGTGGAGGCATTAAAGCAGCTTGTTGAAAAATACAAGGTACTGGTAAAAAATGAGACAGGGAAGGATTTTCCTGAGGAGCCGAAGGAACAGCTAAAGATGGCAGTAAATGCAGTATTTGAATCATGGAATAATCAGAGGGCTATTACATACCGCAAGCTTTACGGGATTCCGGACAATTGGGGGACTGCTGTAAATGTCCAGACAATGGTCTTCGGAAATATGGGTGATACATCCGGGACAGGCGTTGCATTTACCCGTAATCCTGCGACAGGGGAGAAAAAGTTTTACGGCGAATTTCTGATGAATGCCCAGGGTGAGGATGTGGTTGCAGGGATAAGGACACCTCAATCTATAGAGGAATTAAAAGAGAGGATGGCTGAGGTTTATGAATCGCTTGTAGAGATATATCAGAAACTTGAAAATCATTATAAAGACATGCAGGACATTGAATTTACAATACAGGATAGAAAGCTCTATATGCTTCAGACAAGGACAGGGAAGAGGACTGCTGCAGCGGCAGTCAGGATTGCAGTTGAGATGGTCAAGGAGGGATTGGTAGATAAAAAGACTGCGATTTTAAGAGTTGAGCCTGAACAGTTAGACCAGTTGCTCCATCCTACAGTTGACCCCAAGGCAAAGGTGGAGGTAATTGCAAGGGGGCTTCCTGCCTCACCTGGTGCAGGTGTAGGAAAGGCGGTATTTACAGTAGAGTCTGCACAGGAGATGTCTTCAAAGGGGGAGAAGGTAATTCTGGTAAGACAGGAGACATCACCTGAGGATATTGGCGGGATGAATGTTGCACAGGGGATATTGACAGTCAGGGGAGGTATGACATCTCATGCAGCAGTAGTTGCGAGGGGGATGGGTAAGTGCTGTGTAACAGGCTGCAAGGATGTGAATATTGACGAAGAGAAGAGACTGTTTAAGGTAAATGGTAATATCATTAAAGAGGGGGACTGGATAACACTTGATGGAAGCACAGGTAATATAATGATGGGAAGGGTAAAGTTGATTCAGCCTGAGCTTTCTGGAAATTTTGCCCAGCTTATGAAATGGGCTGATGAGATAAGAAAATTAAGGGTAAGGACAAATGCTGATACTTCACATGATGCACAGGTTGCAAGGGATTTTGGTGCGGAGGGGATTGGATTATGCCGCACAGAGCATATGTTTTTTGAGGGAAAGAGGATTGATGCGGTAAGGGAGATGATACTGTCCGATACGGAGAAGGAGAGGAGAAAGGCGCTGGCAAAGATTCTGCCGATGCAGAAGGGGGATTTTAAGGAGATATTTAAGGTAATGGACGGTTATCCGGTTACCATAAGGCTTCTTGACCCGCCGCTTCATGAATTCCTGCCCCATACAGAGGAAGAGATTGAAGCGCTGGCAAAGGAGATGAATGTATCGGTAGAAAAATTAAAGGAGAAATCAAACAGCCTTAAAGAATTTAATCCAATGCTTGGCCATAGGGGTTGCAGGCTTGGAATTACATATCCTGAGATATACGAGATGCAGGTTCAGGCGGTATTTGAGGCAGCCTGTGAACTGGCAAAGAAGGGGAAAAAGATTGAGCCTGAGATAATGATCCCATTGGTAGGGCATATAAATGAGCTCAAATATACAA
>JACRGN010000347.1 GCA_016234205.1 Nitrospinota bacterium
ATTCTTGCAGTTGGCATTTTATGGGAAATATTCTTTGCCATCTTAGTCCACACATTAAGTAGTTCTTTAATATTCTTTATATTAGTAACTACTCCGCCTGCTTCACTCTTATGGAGGATATCCTGTGATACTACTTTTAAGGCATAGGGAGGGGTGAGTTTATTTGCCTTCGCTTCAATATCTTTTTTCTTTTTAATTAGAACTGATTGGGGTGTAGATATACCCCATGCAGAAATCAGAGCCTTTGCCTCCGGCTCAAGGAGAGATTGTCTGCCGGCAGTTAATGCACTGTTGATTATTTTTTTTATATCCTGCTTATTCATAAAATTTCCATTACCTCTCTTGAACTTTATCAAGCTTACAGAAATATTCATAAGGTGTCAATTCCGCGTGGCTAAAAATTTCCTTGAATTTCTTTAAAACTGTGCAATAATATGCCTTAAACAAAATAGAAAAGGTTATTTTATGTCAGAGGCAATAAGATATTTAAACAATGCAAAGGAGATACTGAGAAGGACTCCAATAGAAGATAACATCTATGCGGATATTAAACCTGTTCAAGAGGCTTGCAGCACGGCTTATCTTGCAGTGTTAAAGGCAATAGATGAGTACCTGCTCAAAAAGGGTTTAACTAAAAAAGAATTACCACAGTCTATAGATGCCTATAGAGATGCATTAAAAAAGCATCTTGCAGTTCATAATGGAAAGATTACAAAAGAATTTGAAGTTCTTTATGATGAGTTACATATAGCAGGGTATTACAGGGGATTGCATCTGAATGCGAATATAATAAAAGAAATCTTCAAAGCTGCAAGGTCTTTTATAGATAAGATTCATTAATTATTCCCTCTCCCCTTGCGGGAGAGGGGTGGGGTGAGGGGTAAATAATATGGTATCCACCTTGCACAGACAGACAGACAGACAGACAGACAGACAGACAGACAGACAGACAGACATCTTTACTTATCTATTTTTTTAGAAAATTCAATCAACATAACCTTTCTCCCTTTTCCTTTTCATCAGCATCTTTTTTTAAACCCTAAACCAAATGTGGGTCTGAAATTACATGTTATCCGATAGAAAATTATCTCCAGCCTTTGGTTATACACTCCGAATAGTAGCCATAGTCTTCATCGTGGAATTTTCAATAATGATGTTTTTCTTCCTGTTCCCCATAAAAAATATATTCTACGAAGGCATTATCGACAGCGTATTATTGATTATTATCCTGTCGCCTTCCCTGTATAAATTCGTATATCTGCCATTACTAAGAGAGATAAAACACCATCTCAGTACCCAAAAAGAACTTGAAGAGTCAACCCTCAAATTAAAAGAGTATTCGCGCAATCTTGAAGAAATGGCAGATACAAAGGCTAAAGAACTGCTGAAGATGAGCGCAAGGGATACTGTTATACTGGAAAACTCTAACGATGCTGTAATAATCTGCGATTCGGACATGAAAATCGTCTTTTGGAACCGCACGGCAGAAGAAATCTTCGGGTACGGCAAGGAGGAGGTTATCGGGAAAGATACTCTTTTGATAGTGCCGGAGCAGTACAAGGAAGGGCACACAGAGGGATTCAGGAGGATTATTCAAAAAGGTGAAATATCCTATCGAAAGCTATACTCTGTAGAGGGAGTACGGAAAGACGGCACATTAATTCCTGTTGAGATATCCATGTCATATTACAAGAGCAATGGTGAACTTCTTGTGACTGCTATAATCCGGAATATAACCGAACGCCAGACGTCTGAATTCCAGATTAAACATCAGTTGGACCGCCTGGCAGCCCTGCGCAGTATAGACATGGCCATTACCGCAAGCCTTGATCTGCGTGTTACCTTTAATGTCATTCTTGAACAAATAGCCGCAACTATACACGCGGACGCTTCTGACATACTGCTTCTTAACCCCCATACGCTGCGATTGGAGTACGCTGCCGGAAGGGGTCCGCACAAAAGCGCTTCAGTATACCCATTTGCGCATCGGCGAAGGACATGCCGGGAAATCTGCGCTTGAAAACCGCGTCATATATATATCAAACCTCAAAGAGGAAGGCGGGGACATACTGCGCGCCCCGCTCCTGTCCAAAGAGGACTTTATCTCTTATTTTTGTGCGCCGCTGATTTCCAAAGGGAACATAAAGGGAGTTGTTGAAATGTTCTATCGCAGCAAACGCGATCCTGATCCTGAAATACTGGACTTTGCAGAGTCCATTGCATTGCAGGCTGCCATAGCCATAGACAACGCCTCCATGTTTAACGACTTACAGAGGTCCAACATTGAGCTTTCATTGGCATATGACACGACCATTGAAGGCTGGTCAAAAGCGCTCGACCTGAGAGATAAAGAAACCGAAGGACATTCGCAGAGGGTTACAGAAATGACAGTGCGTATTGCCCGCGATATGGGGATAAGTGAAGAAGAACTCATTCACGTGCGTAGAGGCGCCCTCCTTCACGATATCGGAAAGATGGGCATACCGGACAATATCTTATTAAAGCCGGGCAAGCTCAATGACGAGGAATGGGTAATCATGCGCAAGCATCCAATTTTTGCTTATGAACTCCTTCATCCTATTTCTTATCTACGCCCTGCACTGGATATTCCATACTGCCATCATGAGAAATGGGATGGCACGGGATATCCAAGGGGACTGAAGGGCGAGCAAATACCTATGTCATCGCGGATTTTTTCGATAGTGGATGTATGGGATGCACTGCGCTCTGACCGGCCCTACCGCCCTGCATGGTCTGAAGAAAAGACACTTGAACATATAAAATCCTTGTCCGGCATTGATTTTGACCCAAAAGTAGTGGACGTTTTCTTAAAGGGATGCCTGCCATCTTTGTGACCGGAAGCGGGGACGAGAGGGTGGCAGTAAACGCCATGAAGGGCGGGGCCAATGATTACATCATAAAAGGCCCGAATGTGGCCTACCTGGAGATGCTTCCAGCAGTGATTGACAAGGCTATGGAGGCAGTCAGGGTGAAAAGGGAAAAGGAGGAAGCGGAGGCAAAGCTCAGGGAAAAACTTGATGAAGATAAACGGTGGAACAACATACTGCTTAAGAGGGAGTTCAGCATAAAGGAACTGAAGGATGAGAACGAGACATTGAAAAAGAAAATAGAGGAGATGGAAAAAGCCATCAAGAGCGTATAATAAAAAAGGGAGAATACTGCGTTCACCCCGTCATTTTCCCGTTAATATTGCTGCCGCCCTGACAGCACTCTCTGGTGTAGAAAATACAGGCATACCTTTTCCCTCAAATAAACTATTTATCCTTTTTGTAAATTTTCCGCCGGGACTGCATATAACAATAGGTATATTTTGTTTTGCCTTAAATTCTTTTAATTTATCAACAAGTCCTTCTGTAAGCTGGGGAGGTCCCCACAGGACAGTTACAATTGCAATATCAAATCCATTTTTTAAACCTTCCTCAAGTGCAGTAAGATAGTCTTCATCGGTAACGCTGCCTGTAAGGTCTATGGGATTGCCTACAGCACAAAAAGAAGGAAGTTTGGAGGCAAGACGTTTTTTTATCTCTTCAGAAAGCCCTGTAACCTCAAGCCCTGAGTTATCACAGGCATCTGATATGCTTACACCAATACCACCTCCGTCAGTTATGATTAAAACCCTCTTTCCTTTAACAGGACTGTGAATATTTAAGGACTTACAGGCATCCTTCAGTTCTTCATATCCATTGACTTCAATTATCCCTGCCTTTTTAAATGCTGCCCTGTATATCTCATACTTTCCTGTCATTGCACCTGTATGCGATTTCGCAGCATGAACACCCGCATCTCTCCTCCCGACCTTTACTGCAATAACAGGTTTTTTCCTTGTGCAGCGTGATGCCGCATCCACAAACCTTCTTCCATCGTCTATTGATTCTATGTAGAGCGCTACGACCTTTGTTGCATCATCATCTGTCAGGAATTCAAGGCAGTCAGTTTCACCAACATCAACCCTATTTCCATAACTTATAACACGGGCAACTCCAATACCTTCATAGGCAAGCTCGTCCATGATTGTTCCTGCAAATGAGCCACTCTGTGAAATTATGGATATACCGCCTTTGTCAGGCCTTCCAATCCTATCAGAGGTTATGAGAAATGTATCTACTCTGGATATGGTATCGTATATACCCATACAGTTTGGTCCCATAATCCTGATTTCATTCTTTTCAGCAATCTCTTTTATCTCTTCTTCCAGTCTTATCCCCTCATCTCCCATCTCTTTAAAGCCGCCGCTAACAATGATTGCACCTTTAACCTTTTTACCAGCATCTTTCAGGGTTTCTAAGACAACTGTTGAAGGGACAGCAATAACAGAAATATCAATATCAGATGGTATCTCGCTTATAGAACTGTAGCATCTGAGGTCGTTAATTGATTTATACTTTGGGTTTACAGGATAGATAACACCAGGAAAGCCTGTCCTTTTGAGGTTTTCCAGCATTGCATGAGAGATTTTTTCCGGTGCAGGCGATGCACCGATGACTGCAATGGATTTGGGATTGAAGAAGAATTTTATATCAGACGTTTTCTGGGACATAAAGTTTTTTGAAGTATACTATAGTTTATCCGATTTTTACACTTTTCATTTTATACGGAAAGGGGTATATTTATGAACAAAAACCTAATAAGCCACAGAGACACAGAGGCACAGAGAAAAAAGTAATTTTATAAGAAACTCAGGAAACCATGAAATAACATTCCTGTATTCCTGATTTTTAATAATTGATTTTGTCTTCCTCTGTGTCTCCGTGCCTCTGTGGCTAATTTTATAATTTTCTTATCAGGGACAAAATGATTAAAATAATATTAATGGCTATGGTATCTCTAATATTTCTAAATAAAAATCTTTCAGCAAAAGAGGAATTTGGGGAGCTTCCGTATGATAAAGGTTCTGATAGGATAGATGTTTCAAAATATCCAAAGGTGATGCAGGAGGCATATAAGGTTTTTGCATCAAAATGCTCAAAGTGCCATAATCTATCAAGACCGATAAACTCTCCATATGCAATACCGGAGGAGTGGGAGAGATATATAAAGATGATGATGAGGAAACCTGGCTCAGGGATTGATCCTAAATCTGCCAAGACTATTTATGAGTTTCTGAAGTATGATTCTCAGGTTAGAAAGAGAGAACTTTACGAAAGAAAACTCAAAGCGAGAAAAAAATGAATTTTTTTTCTAAAACTTTTAAGCCCGGCGGCCCAAGGTTGGTTTTGGCTACACTCTCAGTTTTGGGAGGACTTTTCTGTATATATGGTTATCTCGTGATTCGCTCGCTGCTATGGTCACCGTCATTCTATATAAAAAATTATACTTCCGAAAAATCTAAGTTTGTTATTTCTAATCTCACCTCTACGGGGGAAAATCAAATTAACTATGAAGGTTTATCAGACATTGAAAAGGGGAGGTTTCTGTTCAATCACAGAGGTTGTATAATCTGTCATGGCAAGGATGCCAAAGGGGGTGTCAGAAATCCTAATTCACAATCTGGTGAAGAGATACCTGCATTGGTTTATGTCAAAGAGGGATATACAAAAGAGGAGTTGATTGAAAGGATTAAGGGTGGTATTCCTGTAATTGCGAAAAAGGACCCTGATAAATCAGAACCCCCAATCAACATGCCGCCATGGAAGGATAAATTGACCGATGAAGAGATTGGTAATATAGTGGAGTATCTTTTTAGCGTATATCCTAAGGAAGAGGTATAAATGGTAAGAAGGTTTATTTTGGCACTTATAGTGGCTTTCATTATTTATTATTTTTCTATAAAACCACCAGAAATTAAACAGCCTCTCAATTTCAACCATAAGGCACACACAGATTTACTTATTGAATGCGTTGCATGTCATAGAGATGCCGAGAGCCAGAGAGAGGCAGGGATTTCGAATATAGAGACCTGCAGCTTATGTCATAATCCTGAAAATATACCATTGTGGAATATTACATCACATGGGTTAAAGGGATATATTACTGAAAAAAGGCAAATACCATGGGAAAGGATATACAGAGTAAAAGACCATACCCTATTTTCTCACAGGAGACACACAGGGATTGCCAGGATTGACTGCATGGTTTGTCATGGTGCTGTAAAAGAGATGACTGAGTCCATAATCAGACCATCTATGGAATTTTCTAAACAGAGAGGTATGAATAATTGTGTTGACTGTCACAAAAGAGAAAAGGTTGTTACTGATTGCCTGATGTGTCATAGGTAGGGGAACGAAACAAAAAGATTAAGGAGAAATGGGGAAATTAGGGAAAGGGGGAAAAAAGAAAATATTGGACACAGATGAACACAGAAAAGTCAGGATAAAGATTTTAATAATCTGTGTTTATCCGTGTAAATCTGTGTCCTAATTCTTTTTTGTTCTTTATCCCCTTTTCTCCCTGTTCTCCCTTTCTCCTTAATGGTTTTTATAATTTCCTATGGATATAAGTCGGAGAGGATTTTTTAAAATATCTGCTGCAGCTTCCTTTGGTGTCGGATTGGCACATTCAAAGGAGATAATCCTGCCAAAGATAGATGAGTCAATTGAAAGGGAGTTGACCAATTTTTTACCGGAAGAATGGATACCTTCGGTTTGCGGATTGTGCCAGGCAGGCTGCGGTATGTTAGTCAGGAAGGTAAACGGAAAAGTTGCAGGGGTTAAAGGGAATAAGAGAAATGAGATAAGCAAGGGTGCTCTATGTCCAAAGGGTTTTGCAGGTTTACAATATCAATTTCATCCACAGAGGATTTATTCACCCCTTTTGAGAAAGGGGGAAGGAGGTAGTCCCGATTCATTTCAAAATATTTCATGGGATAATGCATTTGATTTAATCCTTGAGAGATTAATCAAAATAAGAACAACAAACAGGACCAACTCACTTATAATTTTTTCACGGAGAAGGGGTGAATTGGAATGGTCTATGGCGAGGCATTTTGCCGATGTATATGGCACCCCTAATTTGATTGAATATGATATGCCTAACGATTGCCTCTTATCTGAGGCAATTTATAAAACCTCAGGAATTAAAGGTGACTTGAGTTTTGATTTCTCTTCGGCAAATCTGATTGTCTCCTTTGGTAACGATTGGTTACAGACATATAGAGATTTTGTATCTGCAAATCGCGGTTATGCCCTGTCAAAGACATCCCAGCCGGATGTCAGGTCAAAGATTATCCAGATTGAGCCGCGCTATTCTATAACTGCAATGAAGTCTGATAGATGGATTAAATGTAATCCTGCAGCGGAGGGCATGGCAGCGTTAGGGGTTGTATTTTATATGATAGTCAGTGGTAATTATGATACTGAATTTGCAAATGATTACATTGAGAATTTTGATGATTTAAAGGAATCTATCTCAAATGTTAACTTTGATAGAATTTTAGAAATTACCGGTATCTCAGAAGGGGAGTTTCGTTATCTTACCAGGGAGCTTGCATCGGCAAAACCTGCGATAGCAATCGGTAGAAGGACAGACCTGTTTTCCCAGGGCTTAATCCTTTTGATTAATATCCTTACAGGAAGTTTTAATCAACTTGGAGGTGCATGGATTATTCCGCATGATGATGCCCTTCTGTTCAATAAATCTCTTGACCCAACTGCAAGGTCGGGTCTTTCTAAGGTTTCTTTAAGTAAAAACAGTTTAAATATGATAAAGGTTTTAGAAAGGATTATTGAAAAGGATCCATATAGGGTTGAGGCTGCATTTTTTTGTAATGTCAATCCAGTTTATAATTATCCGTGGTTAGGAACTGATGCCATTAAAAAGATTCCGTTCAATGTAACCTTTAGCAATTTTCTTGATGAAACTGCCCTCTATTCAGATATCGTTCTGCCAGTTACCACATTTCTTGAAGAATATGAGGTGAAGCTCAATTATTCCCTTGAGGCAAACAGAATAATCTCCGCCTGCAAACCCCTTATCCTGAATAGGGATGTTATGAGTACCGCAGATATTTTTTTTACACTGGGTAAAAATATTAAAGAGATCCAGAATAATTTTCTATGGAATAACTCTAAAGAGATATATGAAGATTATGTCAGGAAGACCTTTGATTCCGACCCTGAAATAAGGGCAGGATATGAAGGTTATAATGAATTTGAAAAGTCTGCATGCAATGGAGGGGTTTTAATACCACGCAAGGAGATTAAAATTGATAAACTTGATTTTGGATTTTTAAAAGATATAAATCTGGATAAAATAAATATCAATAGAGATACACTGAAATTGATAATCTATTTTCCGAGCGGGTTTAGTGATTTTGAGGGCTCTCAGATGCCTTATCTTTTGGATACAATCGGTTCACATCTTAACTCTGTATGGGAGTTTTTTGTTGAGGTAAATACATTCACGGCAGAGAAATACAATCTCAAAGAAGGATCTATTGTCTATATTGAAAATCAGGATGGTAAAGAGGTCAGGGCAAAGGTAAAGATATTTAATGGGATTATGGATAATGTTATCGCTGCCCCTGTAGGACTTGGAAGGTCGGGAGAATTCGGCCTTACAAAGGGCATAGGTGATAATCCTTTAAAGCTCATACCGAAGAATTTTTCGGAATTTGTTTTTCCTGTTTTTGGATTCAGTAAGGTAAGGATTACAAATGCCTAAATTTGGAATGGTAATAGATTTAGAAAAATGCACTGCCTGCCAGTCATGTGTTGTTGCATGTGCAGTTGAAAATAATCTGCCGCCGGGGAATATAGATGATGCACAGATGAACAGGATTATTCGGTGGCTTAAAATTTTACCCGTTTCTGATGCAAAGGGCGGGATATTCAAGATGAGTCTGGTGCCTTTTACCTGCCAGCAGTGCAGCAGGCCGCCATGTACATATGTCTGTCCTGTAAGTGCAACTTATAAAAACCCTGATGGAATTGTAGCTCAGGTTTACTGGCGTTGTATTGGCTGCAGGTATTGTGTCAATGCCTGTCCCTATACAATCAAATTCTTTAACTGGTATGAGCCTCAAAACCCTTATAAAGAAAATGCAAATCCTGATGTCTCTTTAAGAGAGAGGGGGGTTACTGAAAAATGCCTTTTTTGCCATCACATGCTTCAAAGGGCAAAAGAGGATGCAAGATATGAAAATAGGGAGATTGGTGCCGACGAATACCAGCCTGCCTGTGTTGAGGCATGTCCTACAAAGGCTATTGTTTTTGGTGATATGGATGATGCACAATCAAAGATGGCTGAGTTATCACACTCGCCAAGGGCATTCAGATTCCTTGAGGAACTGGGAACCGCCCCAAATATTACATACCTGAAAGGAACAAAAACATGATAAGCCACAGAGGACACAGAGGTCACGGAGAAAGACAAAAATAAAAAAGATTAAGGAGAAAAGGAGAAGAATTTAAACAGGGATATACAAGATAAACAGGATAAATATAAATTCTGAACATCCTGTGCATCCCTGTAAAATTAGTTATTTTTCCCTCATTCTCCATTTCCTCTTATTGTTTTCCTCTGTGTTCTCTGTGAACTCTGTGGCAAATTTTTATAATTTCCTATACAGAACAAAAACATAATTTAACCACTGAAGATACTGAAAGGCACAGAGTTGAAAAAAAATATTTTCAGTGATTTCAGTGACCTCTGTGGTTTATATTTTAAAAATGACAATAGAAGGGGAAATTCAAAGGATTGAATCACAGGTTCTGCAGTCAATAACCGTAAAACCCTCAATTGGGTATAAAATTTTTATACTGGGCTGCGTTTTTTTTGTCTTTTTTGGTCTGTTTTTCTGGATAAAACAGATTACATTGGGATTAGGGGTTACGGGGTTAAATACCCCGGTATTCTGGGGAGTTTATATAGTCAATTTTGTATTCTTTATCGGGATTTCCCATGCCGGGACCCTTATATCATCCATCTTAAGAATTACAGATACACAATGGCGCACCCCTTTTACAAGGATGGCAGAAGCGATTACAGTATTCAGCCTCCCCTTTGGCGCCGGTTCAGTAGTAATTGATTTGGGAAGACCTGATAGACTCTTGCATCCATTGAATTTTCCCCACCTGACAAGCCCGATAATCTGGGATGTCCTGTGTATCTCAACATATTTGATTACAAGTTGCCTATATTTTTATCTTGCATTGGTCCCTGATATAGCCTTATGCAGAGATAGACTAAAGACTGTATCACTATTTAAACAGAAGGTGTATAAGACCCTCTCTTTAGGATGGCAGGGGACTCCAAAGGATTGGAAGATACTGAATAAGATTCTTACAGGGATGAGTATATTTCTTTTCGCCCTGGTGATATCAGTGCATACTAATGTGTCCTTTGTATTTGGTATGACACTGAAACCCGGCTGGCATACAGCAGTAATTGGGCCTTACTTTGTATTAGGTGCGATATACTCAGGGGTGGCAACCGTTATAGTCGTAATGGCGATATTGCGAAGGGTTTACTCATTAGAAGAAATAGTAAGAGAAG
This sequence comes from Nitrospinota bacterium, assembly GCA_016234205.1. Classification (GTDB taxonomy): domain Bacteria; phylum Nitrospinota; class Nitrospinia; order UBA9942; family UBA9942; genus UBA9942. Next base: position 10,453 of record JACRGN010000347.1, read on the forward strand.
AACACTTTCAGAAGATTGGGAAATTTTTGCTTACCCTGTGCTGTTTCTGGTTTTATTTTACCGTTGTTGAGGTCCTGACAACATTTTATGGCGGCGAGGCTGCACATATGATTGTCTTTAAGGCAAAATTTTTTGAAGAGTATGCAGTGATTTTCTGGCTGATGTTTGTGCTTAATTTTATAATCCCCTTTGCTGTCCTATCAAACTTTTTTTCATTAATAAAACTCAGGACTATACCAAATATGGTTATTGTTTCAATAATAATAAATATTGGAATGTGGCTTGAGAGATATTCAATTATTGTCCCATCAGGTGCAAGGCCTTACCTCCCCTGGCAAACCGGTCACTATCTGCCGACACTTACAGAATGGTCAATTACACTGATGTTATTCTCTGGATTTTTTTTATTACTTGGAGTCTTTATAAAATTCTTTCCAATAATTACACTATGGGAGTTGAAAGAATCCATTCATACTTCAAACCCGAATAAATCGGAAAAGAATTAGCCACAGAGCTAACAGAGAAAGACAAAGAAATTAAGAGGACACAGATTTTCACAGATGGACACAGATAAAACAGTTTTTTAAAATCATGCAGTTTCTGTGTTTATCTGTGTCCAAATTTTAATCTCTTTTTCTCTGTGTCCTCTGTGGCTAATCAGGTTTTTGTTCTTTTAAGGGCTTGTCTTTTTCTTTTTATAAGGGTATATTTTAGCCATGCGGCCAGTCTATATAATATCAGGTGGTATAACAAAATTTGCAAAGGCACATGCTGACAAGGATTTCAGGCTTATGGTCAAAGAGTCCTACGACTATGCCATGAAGGATGTCCCCGACCTTACCACCGAAATGATAGACGGGAGCATCTGCTCATATTTCTCAGACCACTTCACAAGACAACTCAAGGCAGGGGCAATGGTTCAGGACTATCTTGGGCTCTGTCCAAAACCTTCTAAGAGGATTGAGGGCGGTGGTGCCACAGGTGGTCTCTGTCTTCAGGCAGGATGGGAGGCAATTGCATCAGGAAGGATGGAGGTCTGCCTATGCTTCGGTTTTGAGACAATGAGCAGGGTCAACACATGGAAGGGGAATGAGTTTATTGCCCATGCCTCTGATACAAATTTTGATTATCCTGTCGGGGGCTTCTACACAGGATATTATGCAATGATGGTTCAGAGGCATATGTATGAGTTCGGAACAACAGTGGAGCAGATGGCAATGGTCTCTGTAAAAAATCACAGGAATGCCATTCATAACCCTTACGCCCAGAGCCCTATGAAATTGACAGTTAAAGATATCCGCTCATCACCTATGGTTGCAACACCCCTCACAATCCTTGATTGCTGCCAGATGTCTGATGGTGCAGCAGTAGCAATACTATGCTCTGAAAAGATGGCTGAAAAACTTTGCAAAAAGCCTGTAAAAATTACAGGGGTTGGGTGCGGGACAGACTCTATGAGGATGGC
>JACRGN010000048.1 GCA_016234205.1 Nitrospinota bacterium
GAATCTCCCTGCCTTTACTTCAGCCTCTATATCTTTATTAATCGCCGTTACTATCCGGACATTAACTTTCCTTTCCTTTACTGAGCCGAGCGGCCTGAAAATACCTGTCTCAATAAACCGAAGCAGACCTGACTGAACAGCCGGATTCATATCGGCAATCTCATCAATAAAAAGTGTCCCTCCATCCGCAACTGCTATAAGACCTTCCTTGATATCAGAGGCACCTGTAAAGGCACCTTTTACATGACCGAAGAGTTCATTTTCCAACAAATCATGTTTTAAAAGGGCGCAGTTTATCGGTATAAATGGAGCATCTTTTCTGTTACTGTCAAAATGGAGTGCCATTGCCACCAATTCCTTGCCTGTGCCGCTCTCCCCGTATATGAGCACAGGTAATGAAGAATCCTTTACCTTCCTGATTGTGCTGATAATCTTTTGAATCTGAGGGCTCTTACCTACAATACCCTGATAAACATTTTGAAGAGGCTCGTGAATCCTCTTCCTCTCCTGATAGGCATCTGTGAGAATCTTTTCAAGGATGGATATGTTGCACGGTTTTGTCTGGTAATGATAGGCGCCGAGTTTTATAGAATCAACAGCAGTAGAGATTGAGCCGTAGCCTGTCAGGATAATGCTAACAATAGAGGGATTTACATCCTTTAGTTCTCTTACAACCTGCAGCCCATTCATTCCAGGCATATTCATATCAACAATTGCAGCATCAATTGGTCTTTCAGACCTTAAGGTATGAGCTGCTAAACTGACAGCATCCTCTCCACTTTCAACAGATTCAACATCATAACCTCTTCTGAGTAATGCCTTTGACAGATGTTTACGAAATATCTGGTCATCGTCCACTATAAGAATCTTCATCATAAATACAGTATCAAAGTGTTAAAGTATCAAAGAGTCAAAGTAAAGTATAAAAGAATCAACGCTATGTTTCGCTGACACTTTGACACTCTGATGCTCTGACACTTTTGTTATGCCCCTTCCAATGGCAACAGCAGGGTTATCTCAGTTCCTTTTCCAATAGTACTCTCAATTATAATATCACCTTTCAGATTTCTCATTATCGAATAACTCACAAAAAGTCCTATACCTGTCCCCTTATCTACAGGCTTTGTTGTAAAAAACGGGTCAAATACCTTTTTAAGATTTTCACGGGAGATACCGCAGCCGTTATCGTTAATCAAAACCTTCACATAATTTCCATCTAAATAAGTAGCTATATCAATTATACCTTTCTCTTTATCGGCAATAGCCTCGATAGCATTTTTAAATATATTGAAAACTACCTGTCTGAACCTGTCGGGGTCTGTCTTTATCATGGGAACAGATGTGGAAAGGTTTTTTGAAACAGTTACTCCCTTTGGAACCCTGCCTTTATTACGGACAAAATCTATTGTCTGAGACAAAACTTCATTAATATCAACCTCTGTAATAAAGAGTTCCGATATGCCCCCTCTGGAAAAGCTTAAAAGGTCTCCTATAATAGCCATACATCTCTTTATCTCACCGTTCATATCATTGAGATACCCTTCAAGATCGTCTTTAAATCTTTTACTTACAGATGCCTCCTTTAAAATACTCTTCAATTCCTGAGAAATGATAGATATTGACCCGAGCGGTGTATTAAGCTCATGGGCAACACCAGCGGCAAGCTGTCCAATAGCCGCCATCTTTTCAATCTGAGCCATCAAGTCTTCTTTATTCTTTTTCTCGGCATCTTTATTGGAGACATCAACAAGAAGCTCCATAACCATGGAAATCTTTCCATCCTTATTCTTTATAGGGAGACCACTGACATTAAAGGTGCGGAAGTTACCATTATCCTTAAAAGTGAAATCATAATTAACAGTATTTCCAAAATCTATTGTCCTGCCTGTGGGGCATATCATGCAGAATTTTTCATTGTATTGCCTCGTGCGATAACACTTCCTCTTTTCGCCAATTGGTAAGTCGCCGAGCCACTCTCTTGCCTTATCATTCATCCACTGAATACGGTGTTCTGAATCAATTAAAAGGACGCCTGCATCTAAATTCTGGAAGAGATTTTCTGCAATCATGAGGAACCTCCTTAAATACTCCTTGTGAAGGAGAGGAAGGGGTACTAAAATACATACTTACTTATTAACAGGTTGTTGAAAAACTCTTTTTATGTCATTCCCGAAGTTTTTATCGGGAATCCAGTCTTTGTAAAATCAATATATTATAGATTCCCGCTTTCGCGGGAATGACAAGTTTTGAGTTCAATTCGGACTTTTTCCACAGCCTGTTAATATTATAAAATAAATCTTCCTTTTGTCAATTCAATTATCTCTTTAATGAATAATACTAATGATAGTAATTCTTATATTTCTTGGTCGGGGCGAGAGGATTTGAACCTCCGACCTTTCGGTCCCGAACCGAACGCTCTACCAGGCTGAGCCACGCCCCGCTATTAAAGAGTCTATCTTATCAAAAAATATCAGTCAATTAGAATTTACCTGTTTGAATTTACCTATTTGCAATGTAACTTAGTGTTGGTCACTATTCATGTGTTTCTTTCTAAGAGCTTCTAAAACTGCATCTGCATTTTTACGAGCTTAATGGGAATCTCTATCTTCTGTCCCTGACGATAAACACTCAGGCGAATCACCTGGTTGGGCTGGTGTTCAAGGAGGATATGAGCAAGCTCGGATAATGAAGTCAGTTCCTTGCCATTAACTTCAGTAACTATGTCTCCTCCAAGTATGTATGGTCTGTCTGTCACTATCACCACACGTTCACCACCCCGTAGACCCGCCAAGGCAGCCGGGCTGCCAGGCATCACCTCCTCGACGAGAAGTCCCCGCTCAAGGGGGAGTCCAAAAAGCTTTGCAATGCTTGGGGTGATCTCTCTGGCACTGAATCCCAGTTGCGGCTGATAAGGATGCCCCATTTTGATTAGGTCGGGAATGATGCGACGAGCAAAGTTAATCGGAATTGCGAAGCCCAGATTCTGGGCACTCTCAGCTATCGCAGTATTGATGCCCACAACCTCGCCAGCCGAATTGAGCAGCGGCCCGCCGCTATTGCCGGGGTTAATCGCTGCATCAGTCTGGATAAGAGCGTTTTGGAGCTCAAGAGGAGAGTCCTCTAAGCTTCGCCGCAAGGCACTTACAACACCAACAGTAATCGTGTTGTGCAATCCCAATGGATTACCAATGGCAATCACCTTCTGTCCGATTTGCAGCTTGCTGGAATCTCCAAGCGGAAGGGGGAACAGTTCTTCTTGTGGGTCATCTACTTTCAGAAGTGCGATGTCCAATTGCGGTGCAGTTCCCACAAGACCTGCACTCAGTCTGCTGCCGCTACCGAGAATTACATCTATTTGATTCATGTTCTTGACCATGTGAAAGTTAGTCAGGATGTAACCCTCTTTGTCAATAATAAAGCCAGTGCCCGTATCACTCTCCCGTTCATACTTTTCAAATTGTGATTCCTTAGTAACCCTAACATTAATATGAACTACACCACGGTTGGCATTCTTGAAAATCTCTATGGTATTTTGCTCATCCTCAGTCAACTGAGCCTCTTGTGCTTCTATTGAGGAACTAACAAGTAAGAGCCAAAGAACAAATAATAGGCTCAAAACGGCAAACTGACGATTAAAGAGATTTCTTATCATACAGCCTCCTTGTCGTAAGAACCAGCCGAAAGCCAAGGTTGACGTTCCTGTCCGACTTCTCATACCCGTTGCGTGAAGATGCCCGCATCTGCCATGGGATATTATTCCATGCACCGCCACGAAGCACTTTATATAGCCCGCTATCAGCCCCTTTAGGATTATTTTTTAAATTTATATTATGATGCCCATACCAAAGGGCAATTGTCACAGCCTTTAAAACGGGACGGATTACTCCCCATTATTTTAGTCCACTGCCTTTGTGTTACCTCTGTCTCCCCCATGTAAAAATCATCCACACATACCTCATGAACCGGTTTCTCATCACCCTCCCCATCTCCAAAGGTATCCCCCATCTGATAGCAGCCTCCTTTGATAAAGACCATCCCCTCTATATCTTTGCCCTTTGCAGTAGAGAGACTTAAAATGAAAATAGAGATAAAACTAATAACTATCTTTATAAGCCCTCCCTCTTAAAATTTAGAGCTTTTTGATTCCTACAAATATAATATTTGAATCTACTTCTTTTAAAGACCATCCCTTCCAGATAAAGTATATAGCAGGATAGATGAGGAGTTCCATTATGCCTGATGTAATAACACCTCCAACCATCGGGGCTGCAATCCTCTTCATTGTTTCAGCACCTGTGCCATGACCCCACATAATTGGAAGAAGACCTGCAATAATGGTAATGATAGTCATAAGTTTTGGGCGAACCCTTTTTACTGCACCGTGATAGATTGACTCCTTTAAGTCTCCAATCGTATTCATCTGACCTCTCTTTTTGTAATCTTCATAGGCAAGGTCAAGATAAAGAAGCATGACAACACCTGTCTCTGCATCAAGTCCTGCAAGGGCAATAATACCAACCCATACAGCAACACTTAAATTATAACCAAGCAGGTAAATATACCAGAGGGCTCCTACAAGGGAAAATGGGACGGCAAGGAGAACGATGATCGTCTTTGAAACAGCCTTTGTGTTCAGGTAAATGAGGAAAAAGATAATCATAAGTGTCAGGGGAATAACCAGTTTAAGTCTCTCCTTTGCCCTAATCATGTATTCATATTGACCACTCCATACGATACTGTAACCTGAAGGAATTTTTATTTTCTCAGCAACAACCTTTTTTGCATTCTCAACATAAGTCCCTACATCTATATCTTTTATATCAATGTATATCCATGCATTTAATCTTGCGTCTTCACTCTTGAGGGAGTCCGGACCTGTAGTTATTTTAATGTCAGCCACCTGTGTTATGGGGATTTGCTCACCCCGAGGTGTTGCAATTAATATCCTCTGAAGTTTTGTCATATTATCCCGAAACTCTCTGCTGTACCGCAGATTCACAGGATACCTTTCAAGCCCTTCTACTGTTGTTGTTATATTCATGCCCCCAATAGCAGAGAGAATTACATCCTGAATGTCGTCAACTGTTAGTCCATATCTTGCCGCCTCATATCTCTTTATCTCATAATCAAAATAGTAGCCCTGCCCTGTTCTCTCTGCATATACTGAGAGAGTCCCCGGCATATCTTTTATGACCGATTCAATCTCCCTTCCTATATTCTCAAGTGTCTTTAAGTCATCCCCCACCACCTTTATTCCTACAGGTGTTTTGATACCGGTTGAAAGCATATCCACTCTGGTCTTTATGGGCATAGTCCATGCATTGGTTAGACCAGGGAATTTTATGGCAGCATCCATTTCCTTCACCAGTTTATCAGGGGTCATCCCTGGTCTCCATTCAGATTCAGGCTTCAGCATGATTACAGTCTCAACCATCATGAGTGGTGCAGGGTCTGTTGCGGTCTCTGCCCTTCCGATTTTACCGAGGACATGATGAACCTCCGGGAAGGTCTTTATAATCTTATCTGTCTGCTGGAGGATTTCCCGTGCCTTTGTAATGGATATACCCGGAAGGGTAGTCGGCATATAGAGTAAATCCCCTTCATAAAGAGGAGGCATAAATTCCGAGCCTAATTTCTTGAGCGGTATGGCAATGGTAGAAATAACGATAATCGCCAGAATAACTGTGAGATATTTGAATCGGACAGTCAGATGCAAAAAGGGTGAATAGAGAAACATGGATAATCTATTGATGGGATTTCTATGTTCTGGAGTTAGCCTCCCTCTGATAAGATACCCCATAAGGACAGGGACAATCGTAATAGCAAGGATGGCTGCTGCCCCCATTGCATATGTCTTGGTAAAGGCAAGCGGCTTAAATAGCCTCCCCTCCTGTGCCTGCAAAGTAAATATAGGAACAAATGAGACAGTTATGACGAGGAGAGAGAAAAAGAGCGGAGGGCCAACCTCTTTTGAAGCCTCCATTATAATCTGCCAGTGGTCTTTCTTTTCTTTAGCCTCTTCATTGTGTTCAATATGCTTGTGGGCATTTTCTATCATGATGATAGCAGCATCAACCATTGCACCAATGGCTATCGCAATACCGCTGAGGGACATGATATTGGCGTTTATCCCCTGATAACGCATTATGATAAAAGATATTAGAATTGCAACAGGGAGTGTAAATATAGCAACAAAGGCAGAGCGAAAGTGTAAAAGAAAGACCATACAGACCAGAGAGACGACTACACTTTCCTCAATCAGTTTCTCCTTTAGATTTGCAATAGCCCTTTCTATAAGGCCTGAGCGGTCGTATGCAGGGACAATCTCAACTCCTTCAGGGAGTCCCTTTTTTAAATCCTCAAGTTTCTTTTTTACATTGTTTATAACCTCAAGGGCATTCTGTCCGTATCTCATTACAATTATACCACCTGCCACCTCACCCTCGCCATTGAGCTCCAGCAATCCCCTCCTTAATTCAGGTCCAAGGTGGATATATGCCACATCCCTTAAAAGTATCGGTGTCCCATTCTTATCTACACCTACAGGGATACTTTTTATATCATCAATATTCTTTATATAACCGAGCCCCCTTACCATATACTCTCTTTCAGCCATCTCAATTACACTCCCGCCCACATCCCTGTTACTCCTCTCAATAGCTGTCTTTATCTTTTCTAATGTAAGCTTATATGCAATCAGTTTGTTTGGATCAATCTCTACCTGATATTGTTTAACATACCCGCCAATACTTGCTACCTCTGCAACACCGTCTATGGATTGAAGCTGATACCTCAAATACCAGTCTTGTATGCTTCGGAGTTTTGATAGGTCGTGCTTACCTGTCCTGTCAATTAGGGCATACTCATATACCCATCCGACACCTGTAGCGTCTGGACCCAATCTGGGGACGACACCTTTTGGTAATCGGGCAGAGACATAGTTTAAATATTCAAGCACCCTGCTTCTTGCCCAATATACATCTGTCCCATCCTCAAAAATAATATAGACAAATGAATACCCAAAAAAGGAATATCCGCGGACTACTTTTGAGTAAGGAACTGCTAACATGGTTGTGGTTAAAGGGTATGTAACCTGAGATTCAACAACCTGTGGCGACTGTTCAGGATATTCTGTATAGACAATTACCTGAACATCTGAAAGGTCGGGTATTGCATCTACAGGGGTATTTTTTAAATGATGTATACCCAATCCTATGGCAACAGCAGTAAAGAGGATTACTATGAATTTATTTTTAATGGAGAGTTCAATTATTTTTTCAAGCATGAATTTAAATTACGATTTACGATTTTAGATTTAGGATTTAGAACTTTTTGAAGTTTTTATGGCTGCAGTGAAAATACAAACAAGTTGATTCGCCTCTTCAATTAAATCACTCATAAGTTTTTTTTCAATAAGACTTACATCTACAATAAATTCAAGCCAGAATAAAGATTCATCAGCTTCTTCTTCAACAATTTTTAATTTATTGATAAAATCTGCCTTTGATTTTGCCCTACATGCTGCTCTATAATTTGAGGCAACAGATGTGGATGACTTGATGAGTTGATATGTAATGACCTGTGCTCCTTTTGATTTGGGCAAACTTTCTACTAATTTAAAAACTCTAATAGCAAATATTTTTGTTCTATTTTGTAGTTGAATTTTATCCATTGTTATTTTAGGTTTTAAAATCGTAATTCGTAAATCTAAAATCGTAAATTTTAATGTTTATGTTCCGTTGTTGGCATCTGACTTTCCTTATATTCAGGCATTTTTTGACCTTCTGTCCTTTGTCTTCTATCTTCTGTGCTCTGTCCTCTGCCCTCTGTTTTTCCCTTCATCTTTTCTACAACCTCTCTGAGTTTACTCTCGGAGTCAATGAGGAACTGGGCAGATGTTACGACATCTTCCCCCGCCTTCACACCTTCCAATATCTGCAGATAACCATCTCCGGTATCAACACCCACCTTTACATCCCTCGGTTCAAATACCCCTTCACCTTTTGAGACGATTATTATATCCCTCACACCTGAACGTATCACCGCCTCTGCCGGGACAAGTATGGCACTCTCAGCAATCTTTGATTCAAGCTTTACATTTGCATACATATCAGGTTTTAATTCCCAGTCGGGATTATCAAACTCCATGCGAACCTTGACAGTCCTTGTCTCAGCCTGCAGATATGGGTAGATATAGGTTACAACACCTTTAAATACTTTCCCCGAAAAATAAGAAAGTGTCATCTCAGTCTCCTGCCCAACCTTTATCCAAGGCA
>JACRGN010000345.1 GCA_016234205.1 Nitrospinota bacterium
GCCTTTTTTATTGGCTTTGTAAGGTGAGAGGTGCAGCCTGCATCAAGGCTCTTCTGCTCATCTTCTTTAAGTGCATGGGCAGTCAGGGCGATAATAGGTGTGAACTCTGCGCCCTTCTCCGCCTCCCACTTCCTTATAATGCCTGTGGCAGTATATCCATCCATCACAGGCATCTGCATATCCATAAAAACAATATCATATTTACCCGACATGAATTTCTCGACTGCAATCTCGCCGTTTTCGGCTATCTCTATTTTATGCGGGGTCTTTTTTAGATAGGCTTGAATGAGCAGTCTGTTGTCCTGAGAATCGTCAACAAAAAGAATGTTTAACGGCGGCAGCTCGGAAACAGCAACAGGTTTTTCTACAGGCGGTTTTTCAGCGGGAGCCTTTACATCTTCAAACGCCAATGTAATAGCCGCTTTAAGTTCGGACTGTTTGACAGGCTTGACCATGTATCTCGATATTCCAAGCTCCTGTGCCCTGTCAATATGCCCCTTCCTGTTGTCAGAGGTAAGCATCATGATGGGCACACCTACAAGTGTTGGGTCTTTTTTTATCTCCTCTGCCATCTGAAATCCATCCATCTCTGGCATGCGGCAGTCAAACAATACAAGTCTGTATGGGGTGCCGGCATCTTTTTCCTTTTTTAGCTCCTTCAATCCCTGCACCCCGTCTTCAGCCTCTGTCACTAAAGCGCCCAACTTGGAAAGCATCTCCCTCAATATCATGCGATTCGTTGCATTATCATCAACAACAAGTACTCTCAAGCCTTTGAAATCAACTGTGATCTGGGGTTGAAAATCTTTTCTCCGCTCAGTCTGGATATCTGTTCTTACTGTTTTCCTCCGCTGAGGCTGGACACCTAATTTTGCCGTAAAACAAAAGGCGCTACCCTCCCCTAATTTGCTCTCAACCCAGATGCGTCCCTCCATCATCTCTACCAATCTTTTCGAGATAGTCAATCCAAGCCCTGTCCCGCCATATTTTCTGGTTGTAGAGGAATCAACCTGCGTAAATCTTTCGAAAACAGCATTTACTTTATCTGGAGGAATACCGATACCCGTATCACAAACAGAGAAGTTAAGAGTTATGAGTGATGAGTTAAGAATTGAAGGATTTTTTTCTTCCTCACTTTTAACTCTTAATTCTTCACTCATAACTGTTACAACCACCTCTCCTCTTTCTGTAAATTTAATGGCATTGCCGATAAGATTAACTAAAATCTGACGGAGGCGGAGGGAGTCGCCTATCAGAAGTGTCGGCACATCAGGCATAATATGACACGCAAGCTCGATACCCTTTCCATGCGCCCTTATTGCCATAACCTCACCAACCCTTTCAATGACATCATTAAGATCAAATAAAATCGTTTCGAGGGTAATGGCTCCTGCCTCAATCTTTGAGATGTCAAGGATGTCATTAATGAGATTTAATAAATGTTCCCCTGCCGACCTGAATACCTGAACATACTGGCTTTGCTCTTGTGTAAGGTTGGTCTCCCATAACAAATCAGCCATCCCCAGGATTGCATTCATTGGTGTCCTTATCTCGTGGCTCATGCTGGCGAGGAATTCGCTCTTTGCATTATTGGCTAATATGGCATCCTCTTTTGCCCTTTGCAGCTCTATTTCCACACGCTTTCGTTCGGCGATTTCTGCTGTCAACTCAGTGGTGCGCTCTTCAACTTTTGCCTCCAAATTTGACAGGAGTTCAACATTCTGAAGGGCTATCTTCAACATCTCTGTGATTGTAGCGCCAAAGTTACTGTCTCTTATAGCAAACCTTTCCCCATCTCTTGCCAGCCCAAGAATGCCAATTAGTTTTCCATCTATAATCAATGGAATAATCATGTAAAAAAACCCGGGCTTATCTTCGCCATTTACCAGTATCTTAACCTTTGTTTCGGTGGAGGGTTCTCGAGGCATGAAGACCTTCCCTGTCTGTGATAGCTGATTGATCAACTCAGGTGTAAGAACAACCTTGACCTCTTCGTCGGATTGGTAATTGATAATATATTCCTGAAGACAATTATTTTCAATAAGATGGTAATATGCACCAATGCTAATACCCATATTTTCTTTGAATTGTCCGAACACCTCGCTGAAAAGGTCATTTTTATTTCTAATCGTGGCAAGCTTTTTACTGGTGATATAGAGGGACATTACCTCCTCGATTTGTCTGGATAGAAAATCATCCATCCACATACGGAGGTTGAAGGTAAAATCTTTTAAAAAGTCGTTTATCCCTAAGTCTTCGCAGTGGGGCGCAGCGTTTAAGCTGCCCCCTCCGACCTTGACGAGAAACTCCTTTATATTTCCTATATCTCTTTCAAATTTTTCTTTATCGGACATGATGATATATTATAATTAAGGAAATTATAAAAACTTGACAGGATTAATTTTTGAATGTTTTATTATCCTGTTTTATCCTGTATATCCTGCCTGCCTGTGCTACGGCAGACAGGTCTAAAATCAGGTATTTGTTCATCTCTGGATAATATTAGTGATAATCCTGTGCAAATAGTCCCATGCAAATGGGTGTGCCGATACCCTGAATTGGACATTGAGATTCGACCCTCCCACTGCCCCTACTATCCTGTAATAATTTTCTTTGTCTATAACAAACATAGAATCGTTTAGATAAGATGTAACACTATCTTCGGAAAGCCTATCTACCCATTCCCGTTTAATCCCACATGGAAACTCAATATCCAATATCGTTTGCTCCAGGCAGTCATATAATATCATCACCCGGCAGTCCTTGAGAGCAGTGGGGTCAATCTTCAGCTTGTCCTTTAGTCTCATGCCGTCTTCGTTACTACGAATTCGCAATGGTCATCTCCTTTTGAGCGGCACAGCACCTCCTCACACTTAAAATTCCCCTTCCCCTTAAAAAGTCTATTATAGTAGTTCTGGTCAAGGGCAGACTTGGTAGTTATATCCCCGTAATAGATAAGGTTCATAAGTCCTGCGCTGCCGCCCGTGGCAAGATAGCATTCGGGTGTTTTCGATTTGCCATATATGGAGAGATACCCATTCGATTCATAACTGCCATCTACAATCAATACCAGTCTTTCATTCGGGATAAGCTCTTTTACAGTCCATTTCCCCCAGCCAAGGGCATTTATAGCCGCTACCATACCGTGGACCCAGTCCTCACGATTTTTTATCATAGGAAATATCAACCCATACCACTCAGGCGACTTCATAATACCGCCAAAGGTGTTGAAGGCACAAACATGGCCTGCCTCTATTAGAAGGGGACGGCTGACATTCTTCATTTGCGGCCCCTTATGTTTTATTAATAGCTCCTCAAAGCCATAGGATATGAGATTATAATAGTTGGAGTACATCCTCGTAAGATAGACCCCAAAGGCAGGGATCAGACCCTCTTCGTTTCCAACGAGGGGGAGATTTGCCAATGCCTTCAGGATGGCAGGTTCATCAATGTTGCCCGGAAGCCGTTCCCTTTCTGGTAATCGGGTTAAAAGGCTTCCCTTTCCGGGAGATTTCGGTATTGAAAGAAGACTGTCCGCTGCCTTTACCTCAAAGGTGCAAGCATTATCCCCTTTGGCTGCACACTCCTTTTCCTCTATAACATAGTACCCCGCGGGTTTGTTGTAAACAGCAGACATTACACCGGACAGATAACCAGATGTGAAGAAGTCTGCCGGTGTGTCGCGCAGCCCAAATTTGATCTTCCATGTATACCCATAGTGGGACATCTTTGCACGAACAAGACCGCCATTTTCAGTAACCTGATTTTTAAGACCTTCCAAAAGACCGAACCCAAGTGTCTTAAATATGCTCTCTGCTGCACCAAACCTCGATTGCGGCGAATCAAATCCCTTTTCGGTTGAGAACATCTCCTTTAATTGGGAATAGGCGCAGGATGCTGCGGCATTTGTCAATAACGGTTTTGTATCGAGATACTCAGGGTCTTCGATAGTCTGCTGCAAAAAAACATTATAGTGGTGGCAGTGAAATACCATAGGTTCGCCATAGCAGATGGACAGATAACGGGTCGAATCAATATCTATTTTTGGCTCAAAGATTTCAGTCATTTTCCCTCTCCTCCTTTTTAATTGCCCATGTAAGGCTCAATATCGGCAAGCTCCAGTTTTTCTATCTTTAAGATTTTTTTAGCAGCTGTTAATACCTTTGTCTTGAAATCCTCTGTGTATTCCCCATGCTCAGCATCGGGAAATTTATCGGGGTCAAACCCAACAATCAGTCCGATTCGCTGCACATACAAATCAGGCATAGTAGGGGCGTTCTCCTTAACAAACCCCAGAGTTGCATTCACATATTTTATTACAGATGCCATATAAAACCTCCTTTCATGGATGTTGAATTAGATTGCTTCGGGGCTTCGCCCCTCGCAATGACACCCTTGCGAGCCGTGTCATTGCGAGCCGAAGGCGAAGCAATCCCATTATTGAAATTCCTGTACATTAAACTATCACCCCGTTATTTTAACATACGAATCAGGATTTTTTTTGGTAATAGCTTAATATTTGACTGCTGATTTCAGTGTGTTTAAAGGGCTTAATGATATAGCCCTGAATACCCAGATTAGCACAGTCTAAAATATCATCCTTAGATGACATAGCAGTTACCATAATTATTGTCGTTGATTTCTCTTTACGGCTTTTCTCCATCTCCCGTATCTTTTTCAGCGCCTCGTATCCTGACATAATCGGCATCATAATATCCAGAATAATAATATCAGGACTCCACGACTTGTATAACTCAATGGCATCACTTCCATTACTATATAGCCTTGTATAAATAACGCATCAATAGTTTGTCATTGCGAGCGACAGCGAAGCAATCTAAACCTGTTGATAAATCAAGAGATTGCTTCGTCGCTGATGCTCCTCGCAATGACAGTTTATGTCGCTTTAATTATGCAAGGATATATAATTATCCGCTTTTCATACCAATCTTCAGGAAGCCCTTTATTATAAAGCGCCTGAATGTCTTTATCATCTTCGGCTATTAGAATTTTCAGTTTTGCATCGGGCATATAAATTAATCAGTTAAAGGGTGACCTATGGTTTGCGTATGATATAAACCCTTTTAACTTTAAGTTCTTGCATATTCACTCAATGTCTCTAATAATTTCGCCTTTTTTATTGGCTTTGTAAGGTGAGAGGTGCAGCCTGCATCAAGGCTCTTCTGCTCATCTTCTTTAAGTGCATGGGCAGTCAGGGCGATAATAGGTGTGAACTCTGCGCCCTTCTCCGCCTCCCACTTCCTTATA
>JACRGN010000348.1 GCA_016234205.1 Nitrospinota bacterium
ACAGGCTTGTCATGCTACTTACAAATCAGGCATCCATAAGGGATGTCATTCTATTCCCGCAGATGAGGCCGGAAAAATAAGATGAAACTTTCCTACGAGCTTTTTATAGGACTCAGATACCTCAAGGCAAAGAGAAAGCAGGCTTTCATCTCTCTTATTACAATAATATCAATGGCAGGCGTTGCTATTGGGGTAGGCACTATTATTGCTGTCATTTCTGTGATGGCAGGTTTTGAGGAGGATTTAAGAAATAAAATCCTCGGCACAAACTCCCATATCGTAATTATAGACAGGGGCGAAGGCGCTATTAAGGATTACAAAAATATCATCCCAAAGATAGAAAAGGTAGAGCATGTCATCTCTGCAACGCCATTTATCTACAATCAGGTGATGCTTACAACTGAAAGCGGCGTCTCTGGCGTTGTTTTGCGCGGCATTGACCCTTCTGAAGAGGGAAAGGTAACAGACATAAAGAAAAACATTAAGGATGGAAGGCTTGATGCGCTAAATGAAAAACAAAAGATAATCATTGGCAAAGAACTATCAAAGAGGCTACTTGCATTTGTAGGAAATAATATAACCGTTGTCTCTCCACTCGGCGCAATAGGCCCAATGGGCACAATACCGAAGATGAAGTCCTTTGAGGTTGTCGGCATATTTGAGTCAGGCATGTATGAATATGACTCAACACTTGCATATATATCAATTAAAGATGCGCAGGAGTTCTTTAGTATGGGAGATGCTGTAAGCGGTATTGAGGTGCGTGTTGATGATATTTATAAGGCAAGAAATATCTCTGAAAAGATACAATCCATACTCGGCTTTCCCTATTGGACAAGGGACTGGAGTCAGATGAATAAAAACCTCTTCTCTGCCCTCGCACTGGAAAGAATGGTAATGTTTATCATACTAACCTTGATAATCCTTGTTGCAGCCTTTAATATTGTAAGCACGCTGATTATGATTGTAATGGAAAAAAACAAGGATATAGCTATATTAATGTCAATGGGTGCAACAAAAAAAGGAATAATGAAGATATTTATTATAAATGGCCTGATAATCGGCATAGTAGGAACAATTATGGGTATAATCCTCGGATATCTCATTTGCATTTTCATTGGAAAATTTATCAAGCTGCCCGGCGACATCTATTATATAAGTCAGTTTCCCATAAAGATAAGGTTATTCAATATAATTCTTATTTCCTTAACTGCTATTGGTATAAGTTTCCTTGCAACCATATACCCATCTTATCGAGCAGCAAAAATTGACCCTGCAGAGGCATTGAGATACGAATGAGCAAATTGATAAAGATTGAAAACCTTCAGAGATCTTTTAAAATAGACTCTGTTACGCTTGAGGTTTTAAAGGGAATAGACCTTGAGATTAAAAAAGGCGAGATACTCGCTGTTATTGGCGCATCCGGCGTCGGCAAGAGCACCCTGCTGCATATCATTGGGACATTGGAGAGGCCGACATCAGGCAAGGTATATTTTAATGAAAAGGATATATTTAAATTAAATAACGATGAGCTCGCAAGATTTAGAAATAAGACTATCGGCTTTGTTTTTCAGTTCCATCACCTTTTGCCTGAATTTACTGCTTTGGAAAATACAATGCTGCCTGCATTAATAAACGGCCTTTCACAAAATGACGCAGAAAAAAAAGCTAAAGCATTGCTTGAAGAGGTTGGAATCGGCAAAAGGCTTTATCATAAGCCGGGAAAACTCTCTGGCGGCGAACAGCAGAGGGTTGCAATAGCAAGGGCGCTTGTCCTATCACCTGAACTTGTTTTGGCAGATGAGCCAACAGGAAACCTTGACACGCATACAGGGGAGGAGATACATAAACAGCTCAAGGAGATAAACAAGGCAAAAGGAACAACATTTGTCCTTGTAACGCATAATGAAAGGCTTGCCTCAAAGGCAGACAGGATTGTGAAGATGGTAGACGGAAGGATCGCTTAAAATTCCGCTATGACGTTTGATAAAACCTGAACATCCTAACTACAAAACCCGGCTCCTTGCTTCTTACTCTTTTTAAGACCTCTCTCTTGAGCACCCTGAATAGGAGCAGAGGAAGGGAAAAGAAAAACATGATCAAATCAGATTTTGTAATGAGTCCGATTCTCCAAACCTTGCTGACTATATGCCTTACTTGTTGAAAGTTGTAAAAACTGGATTTAATCTTATTCCGCACCCTCTTTAAGTCTTTCAGGCTGAACTGGTCAGAATAGACAGGTCCGCCATTGCTATCGTAGTAGTATCCCGGCGTTTTAGCAATCACTTCTTTCAGCGGTGAATACTTTTCCACCCTCAATTTCTGAAAACCTATTGTGTCTAAATGCAGCTCTTTTGCAAAATCAGCGATATAGACCATCTCATCTTCTGTCTCGCTAATGTTGCCGTATATAAAATAGCCATGAATGTAAAAGTTGTAATTATTTAGTACCTTGAATGCCTCCCTGATCTTCTGCTGGGTGAATCCCTTCTGCAACTGCTCTAAAATTCTATCATGAGGTGATTCTATGCCAACTAAAAATAGCTTGAAACCAGCCTTTTCAGCCTTTTCCAAAAGCACCGGATGCTTTGCAATTTCTATTCGGGTCTGAACAGTGAATGTCTTTTTTATATTGTTTTCAATTATAAGGTCGCACAGCTTCTCGCTTCTTTTTGGATTGGTAAAGAAATTATCATCAGAAAAGAGCACTACATCAGCAGTAATGGTTTTCAATTCTTCAATCACAGATTCAAGAGACCTCTCTGCATATGTCCTTTTCTGCCCAAGGGGATTTAAACTGAATGTACAGAACTTGCATTGATAAGGGCAGCCCCTGGTAGTGAGGATTGTGTCAAAGGTCAAATTTGTCAGTTTGATGCCGTGTACAACTAAGTGATAGTTATTCTTTCTTAAACTTCTATCCGGAAAGGAAATGCTGTTGACATCAACGAGAGGTCTATTATTATTATGAACTATTTTGCCGTTCTCTCTATAAGAAATACCGAAGATATCCTTATACGGCACACCGCTGACTATTTCCTTAATTGTCTCATCACCTTCACCGCGCACAATAATATCAATAGTAGGGCATTTGTTGAAGAGATATTCCACCTCTTCGGTAGCCTTATACCCACCAACGACCACTGGAATATCGTCAGGCAGTTTGCAGATAAGCTCGCAAATCTCTTTAAAATTAAAATTCCAGGTGATGCTGATGCATAAAAGGTCAATCTCTTTCCTGATAAACTCATTTAGATTATTTATATCCTGAAATTCCTTTTCATGCCTCAAGTCCATGAGGGTTATTTTTCCAACGAGGTTTTTCATACTTGTTGCAATGTATTCAATTCCAGTCGGAGGGAAAAGCCCGGCCGCAGATGTAGAGTCTTTGTAATAAGGATTTAAGGCAAGGACATGATTGTATTTCATCAAATGCAGATTATCATTGATTGGGTATAAAAGTCAATTTAAAAGTAAAGCTTTGTTCCATCAAAACCAAAAGCAGACTAATACCTTTTTTTCCTTGATTTCAGGCCGCAACACACTTAACACCCGATTTTATATAATTAAACTATTACGCCTATGGCCACCATTATCGCCCTTTCTATTTCATTCATCTTTTTGTCACTTATCCTACCTGCAAAAGGACCTTTAATAAGCAAGGATTTATCAATTGTTGTCACCTGTTCACATTTAGTCATAGACGGC
>JACRGN010000346.1 GCA_016234205.1 Nitrospinota bacterium
AAAATTAGTTGAGAAAAAGAGCTCAAAATATTGCGAAAAGTATGAGGATTATATACACCTCGGTTATCTTGAATGGAAAAAGGTATATGAAGAGCATATTAAAATTGGCAAAAAGGCTGTGCTTTTTATTATGACGGATGATACAAAGAATTGTGATGAGGTTGCAGAATATCTGGAAGACAGATACCATGAGTTTAAGGATTCTATTCTGGTAATTCATACTAAAAATAATGGAGAAATTTCGGAAACATCATCAGGCAAGAGTAAAGAGGAATTGGAAATACTGCGAAAGGCTGCAAACGATATTGATAAAAGCGATAATCCATATAAGGCAATAGTGTCTGTGTTGATGCTCAAAGAGGGTTGGGATGTCAGGAATGTTACAACCATTGTAGGTTTGCGGCCATATAAGGCAAAGAGCAATATCCTGCCGGAGCAGACACTCGGCAGGGGACTGCGACGGATGTATGGGGATAAAAATGTAACTGAACTTGTCAGTGTAGTCGGCACAGATGCCTTTATGGATTTTGTGGAATCCATAAAGAGCGAGGGCGTAGAGTTTGAGCATAGAAAGATGGGAGAGGGAACTGGCCCCAAATCTCCGATAGTAGTAGAGGTTGACAATGAGAATGCACACAAGGACATTGAGGGGCTTGATATTCAGATACCGGTTCTGAGTCCAAGAATTTACAGAGAATATAAAAATCTTTCAGAAGTGGATATTGCAAAATTCAATCACAAGAGGCTGCCTATTAAACAATTCAGCGAGGAAGAAAAGCGTCAAATAGTCTTTAAGGATATTACTACAGGAGAGATTACCCACACAACCGAGTTGGATACGGATTTTGCAGCGAATTATCAAAGTGTCATAGGATATTTTGCACAAGTCATTATGAAGGAATTAAGGCTTGTAAGCGGCTATGATATTTTATATGGAAAGGTAAAGGAATTCATACAAGCACATCTATTTACTGAAAGAGTTGACCTTGACGATTTAAATATCATTCGGAACTTATCCGAGATTGAGGCAACGAAAACTATTATAGAAACTTTCAAAAAACAGATTAACGAATTGACAGTCCTTGATAAGGGAGAAGCAGAGATAAGGGATTATATAAAAATCAGCAAATGCAGACCTTTTGTTGTTAAAGAACAGGGTTATTTGATTCCTAAAAAGAGTGTTTTTAATAAAATCATTGGGGACAGCCATTTTGAGCTTCAATTCGCAAGTTTTCTTGATGGATGCAATGATATTATTTCCTATGCCAAAAACTTCTTTGCCGTGCATTTTAAAATAGATTACCGAAATACCGAAGGAGCAATATCTGATTATTATCCCGATTTTGTTGTAAAGGCTGCTGAAAAGGAAATCTATGTTGTTGAAATAAAAGGGCGGGAAGATTTGGATGACCTGCTTAAAATTAAAAGATTGAGCCAATGGTGTGATGATATTAACTCTATTCAATCTGATGTGCGTTATGCGTGGCTTTATGTAGAGCAGGAGAAATTTGAGAAATATTCTCCGAAGAATTTTACTGAACTTAGAAATGCGTTTAATGACAATAGAAAGAGGCAGCAAAAATAACATAATTCAAATTAACCATAAACACAGATCTGATATTCGTTAGTGGATGTCTGGGGATGAGTAATTGTTATGAAAATAGTAAAGACTTGGGAAGATGGGTTTGATGAAGCCCTCAATGGGATTGTAAACAGGGGGAGAATTGGCAGGTCTGATGTGGAGACTTCTGTCCGAAATATAATAAATCAGGTGAGGGAAAAAGGTGATGAGGCGGTCATAAAGTTTACAAAGAAATATGATAATTACCATCTTTCACCTGAAAATATAAAAGTATCAAGAGAGGAAATTGAAAATGCCTATGCATCCATAGACAAGAAAGTTTTAGAGCATTTGAAACTTACTGCTGAAAGGATAAAAAAATTTCATGAGCATCAAATAGAGAAGTCATGGAGTTATAAAGAAGAAGGCATCCTGCTTGGACAGGTTATAAGGCCACTTGCTATTGTCGGGGTATATGCGCCTGGCGGTAAGGCATCCTATCCATCTTCTGTATTGATGAATGTCATCCCTGCGAAGGTTGCAGGTGTGAAAAAAGTTATCATGTGCACACCGGCATCGGCAGGGAGGTTGAATCCGTATGTACTTGCAGCAGCAGATATAGTCAGTGTTGACGAAATATTCTGTATCGGAGGTGCACAGGCAATAGCCGCTATGGCTTACGGGACAGAGACTATACCAAAAGCAGATAAGATTGTTGGGCCTGGGAATATATTTGTCGCTGAGGCAAAGAGGATGGTGTTTGGGGATGTGGATATTGATATGGTGGCAGGACCAAGCGAGATACTTATTATAGCTGATAAAAGTGCAAGAGCTGATTTTATTGCTGCAGACCTCCTTTCGCAGGCAGAGCATGATGAGCTGGCATATCCTCTGCTTATAACAGATTCTTTAGATTTGGCTGAAAGTGTAATAAGGGAAATTAATAATCAGAAGAAAACACTTAACCGCTCAGAAATTATTGATAATTGCCTTAAGAATAATTGCATCTGTTTTATAGTGAAGAGCCTTTCCGATGGCATAAACCTGTCAAATAAGATTGCCCCTGAACACCTGGAACTGATGGTGGATAGCCCTGAGAATCTAATTGATAAGATAGAAAATGCTGGTGCCATATTCCTTGGTAAGTTTACACCTGAAGCAGTTGGGGATTATGCAGCAGGGCCTAATCATGTATTGCCGACAGGAGGGACAGCGAGATTTTTCTCTCCCCTTGGGGTCTATGATTTTATAAAACGCTCAAGCCTCATATCTTTCTCAGAGAAGAATCTAAAAGATATTGCACCTGTTGTAAAAAGTATAGCTGAGGTAGAGGGTTTAATAGCCCATGCAAAGGCGGTAGAGATACGGATAAAACAACTGTGAGCCAGTTTCCACGAATATTTGGTAAAAAGGGATTTTTATATGGATTGGAAATGGACAGATCATATAGAACTGCAATTACTTGAAAGGAAAATACCAAAAGAATTGGTTGAAATAGCTCTTAATAACCCTGATAATATAGCATTAGGAAAGAAAGATCGTAAAGTTTATCAAAAGATAATAAGCGGTAAACTTGTCAGAGTAGTAACAGAAAAAGACAGCCTTATAACTGTTTACCTTACAGATAAGGTTAAAAAGTATATGGGAGGAGATTAATGAGAATACATTATTCACATGAAGCGGATGCCCTTTATATCAGATTAAAAGAAACCGATATAGTAAATAGTGATGAGATAGCAGAGGACATTATTATGGACTATGATAAAGATGGCAATATCATAGGCATTGAAGTTCTTTCTGCTTCGGAAAAGGCCGATACTAAACAGCTTATCATTCAGGCATTTGAAAAAGTGATGGTAGAGCAGCCTGGTGTTATTTGATTTTGATGTCCTTTTTAAATATCACAAATCTTGTCAAAAAAGATGTTCGGGAGCTCAAACCATATCAAGTCGAGAGTATCCAGTGTCGGATTAAGCTCGATGCAATGGAAAACCCCTATCCTATGCCTGAATCTTTAATGAGAAAGGTCATGGAAGGGGTTAGTAGGGTAGAGATAAATCGTTACCCTGACCCTTCTGCATCGAGACTTAAAAGTATCATCTCGGCACAAACAGGTATCTCTCTTGACAGCATTATAATAGGTAATGGCTCCGATGAGTTGATTCAAATGATTTTAACTATATTCGGAGAGGAGGGGGATAAGGTTCTATTTCCTGCTCCAACATTTTCTATGTATGATATTATCTCAAAGTCCTTATCTCTTGAAACTGAGGCTGTTCCACTTAGGGAGGACTGGGAGCTTCCACTTGATAAATTTTTACATGAGATAGAAAGAATTAAACCAAAGGTTATATTTATAAGTTATCCAAATAATCCAACAGGAAACTGTTTTGATAGGGAGTCAATTTTAAAGATACTACAAAAGGCAAAGGGTATTGTTGTAATAGATGAGGCTTATTATGACTTTTCAAGGAAGACATTTTTGCCCTATTTAAAAGAATTTAAAAATTTGATTATCATAAGAACCCTTTCAAAAATCGGAATGGCGGGTTTAAGGATTGGATATTTGATGGCAGATAAGGAAATTTGCAGAGAGCTAAATAAGGTTAGACTCCCATACAATTCCAATTCAGTCTCACAGGAGATAGCGAGTATAATTTTAGAAAACAGAATAGAAATTCAGAAACAGATAGAAGCTATTATATTGGAAAGGGATAGACTTACAGAGAGGCTTAAAGAGATTAAGGGTATTAAACCATTTTTCTCGGAAACAAATTTTGTTTTATTTAAACTTGTAGTGAGTGAAGCGAATCTAAAAGTTAGAGATGGAAAGGATATGTTTTTAAGGTTGGCAAATT
Organism: Nitrospinota bacterium; assembly: GCA_016234205.1. Lineage (GTDB taxonomy): Bacteria > Nitrospinota > Nitrospinia > UBA9942 > UBA9942 > UBA9942. Next base: position 4,420 of record JACRGN010000346.1, read on the forward strand.
CTGGTATCCTTGTAAGAAACTTTGGCAGTGACAGTTATTTAAAAGACTGTTTGAGGGTTACAGTAGGGACACATGAGGAGGATAACAAATTTTTAGATGTAATTCAGAAATTTATGGTATAGGAGGATAAAATGGAGAGAAAGGCTGAGGTTAAAAGAAAGACTAAGGAGACAGATATCAGTATTTATTTAAAATTAGATGGGAGGGGTGAATACAAGATAAATACCACTGTCCCATTTTTAGATCACATGCTGGCTCAGATTGCAAAACACGGACTCTTTGATATAGAGATTGAGGCAAAGGGCGATATAAAAGTGGATTATCATCATACTGTTGAAGATGTAGGAATAGCCCTTGGAGATGCATTTAAAAAGGCATTGGGAGAAAAAGAGGGGATAAGGAGATACGGGCATGCAGTAATCCCCTTAAATGAAGCCCTTTCAATGGTCTCAGTTGATATAAGCGGGAGACCATATATTGTATATAATGTTACCATGCCAAAAGAAAAGGTTGGTGAGTTTGATGTAGAACTTACAGAGGAATTTTTCAGG
>JACRGN010000049.1 GCA_016234205.1 Nitrospinota bacterium
CGGCAATAACCACGACTGCCCCTTATACGATTGGATATATGCCATACAAAATCCTCCCTCTGTTATCTTTTTCGCTTCCATTTTAGCATATATCACCATCAATCAATATTAAATTGTCGGACAGCCTGCTTGCTGCAGGGTTCTTTATTCTGAAAAAAGTTTTTGCAGAATGTCAAAGCCCTGTCTTTGTAGGAAGAAAATTTACTCTTTGTATCTTTTCTTATCTTCTCTACATCAATCACACCTTTTAGGGATTGTAGTTCCTCGTCGTAAGTATCTATCCATTTATAAATCATATCTTCTGTAACCTCCAGATGGAACTGGAGTCCGTAAATATTTTTGCCTACCCTTAATGCTTGATTTGTGCAGAGCTCGGCAGTTGATAGAAGTATCCCATTTTCAGGAATCCCGAAGGTATCACCATGCCACTGGAAGACATCAAAGCTGTCACCAATACCTTTAAAAACAGGGTCATTCTTCCCTGCTTCTGTTAGATTTACCTTATACCACCCTATCTCCTTCTGGTGAGCCTGTCGAACTATATTCTTTGTAACCTTCGCACCTGCTGCCTTTGCAATGAGCTGTGCGCCGAGGCAGATGCCAAGTGTCGGTATCTCCCTTTTAATTGCCTCTTTAATTAATTTGTCCTCATCTTTCAGAAACGGATACTTATCCTCCTCATATACATTCATTGGACCGCCAAGAATTAAAATTGCATCATAATCTAATTTTGAGGGAACACTATCACCATCCTGAAGCTCTCTCCTATCAATCCTCCATCTATTTAATTGCAGATAATCTTCAATTGTGCCGCCGCCTTCAATAGCTATATGCTTTAGCATCAAGATATTATTACCCATGCCTTCCTCCTCAAATTTTACATTATGATTATCCATTTGGGGTTAATTGTCAAGTTCATTTGACTCTCCTGCATATTGCTTATTCAAATGATTTTATATAGAATGTAAGCGGAAAGGGGCAGAAAATAATGATTAGAAATAATAAAGGCTTTACACTTATAGAACTGATGGTGGTTGTCCTCATATTGGGAATTCTTGCAGCAATTATAGCTCCAAGAATTATCGGCAGGACAGATGATGCGAGGGTTACAGAGGCGAATATCCAGATAAAGAATCTTGAGACCGCACTGAAGCTCTACAAACTTGATACCGGAACATATCCTACGACCGAGCAGGGGCTTGATGCACTGATTGAAAAACCTACAACAGGAGTTATACCAAAAAAATGGCGCGAAGGGGGGTATCTTGAAGTAAAGAAGATTCCATTAGACCCGTGGGGCAACCCTTATATCTATATCTCTCCGGGGCTCCACGGAGATTGTGATATTGTCTCCTACGGGGCGGATGGCATAAGGGGAGGGGAGGGATTTGATAAGGATATTGAGAACTGGAATATTCAGAATTAAAAATAAAGAACAAAAGAAAAAAATTCAGACACAGATGAACACGGATAAGTTATGATTCACACAGATAAAAAAAACAGTAAAGAATCATACAGAAATCAGTGTCAAAATTTTTTTATAATTTCCTATACATGAACAAAGACCTAAAGGTTTTTTCTTATGTATCATTCCCAAATAGCCCCTGCAAAATCTTTTAACTGTAAAGGATTTACACTTATAGAGCTTCTGGTAGTTATGTCTATTGTTGGAATCATATTGGCAGTTGCCCTCCCAAGATTCCCTTTTTTTGATGATATTTCGGTCAGGAGAGATATCAGACAGATGGCAGGACTTATCCGATACCTGAATGAAGCAGCATTGACAAAGAAGCTGTATTACAGAATAAAATTTAATATAGAGAAGGGAAGGGTGAATGTAGAATACTCAAGAGACGGGGTTGAATATAAGGATGAGACTGACTCATCCATGAGAGGTTTAAGTTTGGGAGATATGGTAAAGATTGAGGATATAATCTTACCAGGGCTTGGAAAGATAAATAGTGGAGAGGTTACTGTTATATTTCTGCCATACGGTTTTTCAGAGCCGTTTAATCTGCACCTGAAAGGATTGGGTAAATTTTTTACCCTTTCCTTTAATCCTTATACTGAGAAGGTAAAGATTGAAGATGGATATGTTTAAAAATTCAGGAGTCAGAAGTCAGAAGTCAGAAGTCAGAATTAAAACTCCGAACTCCCAACTCCGAACTCCACACTCTGATGGGGGTTTTACACTTCTTGAGGTAATGATTGCACTGTCCATAGTGGCAGGTGTGATTATTACTCTCCTGGTCAGTCTTAATTATCAACTCGGCATAGTCAATAATAACAGGGATATTGTAATTGCAACTATACTTGGGAAAAATATGGTGGGGAAAACCGAACTTTTAGCCCCGACGGAGAAGAAGAAAGGTGATTTCGGCAGTGAATTCCCTCAGTTTTCCTGGGAACTGAATTTGGAAGATACGCAGTTTAAAACCCTTAAGCGTATGGATATGAAAGTTTTATGGGGAAAGGGGAGAGAGGTATCTATTGTATCTTACAGGATTAAACGATAAAAACTTAATTAACCACTGAGACACAGAGGCGCAGAGAAAGACAAAAAATAAAGACACTGAAAGACACAGATAAATTATGATTAACACTGAAATAAGGGACCATAAAAATCATAAATAATCAGTGTCCATCTGTATCAAAAAAGATTAGTTTTTTCTCTGTGTTCTCCGTGTCTCTGTGGCAAATTTTTATAATTTACTATGAATGAACAAAGGGGCTTTACACTCATAGAACTTCTTATAGCTGTAAGCATTACAGCTATCTTCCTTACTGCCCTTTATAAGACATTCTTTTCTGTCCTTAAGGCTGGTGATGTGCTTGAGGAGAATCTTGATAAATATCTTGAGGCAGGACGTTTCCTTGACAGATTTGAACAGGAGGTCAATGCGGCATATTATAAAACAACAAATTCTAAGACCATTTTTACAGGGGAGAAGAGGAGGATGACATCGGAGGTATCATTTACTACATTTACCCATTCAATATTGAAAGAGGGTATGCCAACGAGTGACCTTTCAGCGGTCAGATATTTTATTGATGAAGAAAAGGAAGGGGATGTAATCTACAAAGAGATTTGGAATCCATACATTGGGAAGAGATTTAAATTTGAGGTGATGAAGGGGGTAAAGGGATTTGAGGTAAGTTTTTTAAATGGCAAAGAGTGGGCTTTAGCATGGGATTCATCACTTGAGAAGAGACTCCCCAATGCTATCAAGGTATCAATTGTAATAGAGGAGGGGAAGGAACTATCTGCCATTGCTGTACCAAAAATAAGATAAGAACAAAGACTTGATTAAACCACTGAGACACTGAGGCACAGAGAATAAAAAAACTAAAAGATTAATTTTGGACACAGATGAACACAGATTTTTTAGGATTTAAAAAGAAAATAATTTTTATCTGTGCTTTATCAGTGTAAATCTGTGTCCCATTTTTTATCTTTTCTCTGTGTCTCCGTGCCTGTGGCAGGTTTTTGTTCTTAGGATTATTTATGTATAACCATACAAAAGAATACGATGTGGTTGTGGTTGGTGCAGGACATGCCGGCTGTGAGGCTGCATTGGCGGCAAGCCGAATGGGCTGTGAGACATTAATCATTACGATGAATCTTGATAGCATCGCACTTATGTCATGTAATCCTGCAATCGGGGGGGTTGCAAAGGGGCATCTTGTCCGAGAGATTGATGCATTAGGCGGTGAGATGGCTAAATGTATTGATAAGACAGGTATTCAGTTCCGTGTCCTTAATACAAGCAAGGGGCATGCAGTTCAGGCATACAGGGCACAGGCAGATAAGCAGTTATACAGATTGGCGATGAAGGCAGTACTGGAAAGAGAGAAGGGTCTTGACATAAAACAGGGTATTGTAGAAGGATTACTGATTGAAGATGGAAAGGCGGTTGGTGTTAAGACAAATACGGGTATTTTATATAGGTCAAGGGGAGTAATATTAACGACAGGGACATTTTTAAAAGGGCTTATTCATATCGGCCTAATAAATTTTCCTGCCGGAAGGGCAGGTGAATTTTCTGCAGAGAGTTTGTCTGATAATTTAAGAGGGCTTGGATTTGAGGTTGGAAGATTAAAGACAGGCACACCGCCAAGACTTGATGCAAAGACAATAAATTTTTCAGGGCTTACTAAACAAAACGGGGATGATAATCCAAGGCCCTTCTCATACTCAACAGAAAAGATTACCCAAAGACAGATTCCATGCTACCTCACATATACAAATATGGAGACTCATAGAATAATCATGGAAAATTTGGATAGGTCTCCATTATATTGCGGGGTTATAAAAGGGATTGGGCCGAGATACTGCCCTTCAATAGAAGACAAGGTAAAGAGATTCCCCGAAAAGGACAGGCATCAGGTGTTTCTTGAGCCGGAGGGGTATGAGACAACCGAGTATTATGTAAATGGTGTTTCAACGAGCCTCCCTGTTGATGTCCAGCTAAAATTCTTGAGGACAATCAAGGGGCTTGAAAATGTAGAGATTATGAGGCCCGGCTATGCAATTGAATATGATTTTGTACCGCCGACCCAGCTGATGCCGACTCTGGAGACAAAACTGATAAAAAATCTCTATCTTGCAGGACAGATAAACGGGACATCTGGATATGAAGAGGCGGCGGCACAGGGTTTAATGGCAGGCATAAATGCAGGCCTTTCTATTCAGGGGAAGGAGACGTTGATTCTTGATAGGTCAGAGGCATATATAGGTGTCCTTATAGATGACTTGGTTACTAAAGGGACAGAGGAGCCTTATCGCATGTTTACCTCAAGGGCAGAATACCGTCTGATTTTAAGACAGGATAACGCAGATTTAAGATTAAGAGAAAAAGGTTATCAGATCGGGCTTGTAAGCGAGGAGGAATTTGTCAGGTTTGTTAATAAAAGAGAAGGGATAAAAAGAGAGATTAATAGATTAAGCAAGACAATACTAAAACCAAATCCACATATAAATAAAAATTTGGAGAATATAGGGACAAATATCCTTAATGAACCTGTAACATTATTAGAACTACTGCGGAGACCTGAGATAACATACGACAAATTGGCTCAATTGGAAAATAATCCTGAATCACAGTTTTTAAATCCAGATATAATAGAACAGGTTGAGATACAGGTAAAATATGAGGGCTACATAAATAGGGAGCTTGAGAAGATAGGCAGATTTAAGAGATTGGAGGAAAAAAGGATACCTGAGGGGATAGATTTTAAGAATATTCCGGGATTATCTACAGAGGTAAAGGAAAAGCTATCTAAGATTAAACCAGTCTCTATTGGCCAGGCATCAAGGATATCGGGAATCACCCCTTCAGCCATATCAATATTGATAGTATACTTAGAACAGCTTAAGAGGAGAGCTACATCAAAGCCGATAGTCAGGGATTCTTAAGATGGAAAATCTAAGAGATTTTCTTAAAGACGAGGGTATGGGGTTGGGGTTTCAATTAACAGATAACCAGATAGAAAGATTTCTCATATATCTCTCAGAGCTTAAAAAGTGGAATAAAAAGATAAACCTTACAGCCATAAGGGATGATAAATCAATAATAATCAGGCTCTTCTTAGAATCATTTACCTTTGCATACGGATTCCCCCCACCCTTCCCTCCCCCTCAAGGGGGGAGGGCGGGAGAGGGGGTGCAAAATATACTTGATATAGGGACAGGTGCGGGCATACCAGGGATACCTTTAAAGATAATCTATCCTGAGATATCATTTACACTGGTAGATAGTTCAAGGAAAAAGGTGGCATTTTTAAAGCATATATGCAGACAGATTAATTTAACTGATATTGAATGTATAGCGGAGCGGATTGAGGATATAGCAGAGAAATATAAAGGGTGTTACGATGTGGTCGTATCAAAAGGAGTTGCCGAAATGGATATTTTACTAAAGGCATCGTTTCAACTATTGAAATCAAACGGACTATTTATTACCCAGAAAGGGGAAGACTTGGAGTCAAAACTAAAGGGTGCGGATGTAGAATTTAAAAAAGGGAATTGGGTGATTCAGAAAATTATTGAGATAAATAAACCGATATTTGACAGAAAATTCAGGCTGGCAGTAATACAAAAATGTTTCACGTGAAACATTTTGGAGAAACTCATTTTAGCCATTCCCTTTAGCCATTCCCTGATTTTTTTGCTTGACATCCACTGTAACATCATATAAAAATGCTAACAATTATTATTATGTGTTGTGAGTTATAAGGAGTTAGTAGATGGATAACTTCCATGCCGATAGAGACATTAATGTTCATGGCAATGTAAACATCTCGCATAGAGATCAGAATATTTATAAACCTCTGGCATATTCCGCAAACGAAGAATTGTTTGCCGAGAGGCGGCACAAACAAGGACTCCTCCAAAAAGAAGAACAAAGGAAAAACAAAGTTGCTTTCAGATTTATAAAGACCGCTCTCGCGGTTTTGGTAGTGCTCGCTGTATGGTATTTCATTCAAGGTAGCGTGACGCTATCAATGTTCTTAATCGGTTTCGTTGGTGTTTTTGTGCCTTTTGTAATCGCTATGCAAACTATGCAGCAACAGACTGAGTTTGAGGTTCGCCAGCTTGCCATCCTTAAGGAAATATCAATATTATTAAGAGAGCGTGGCGTTGAATAGCATATAACAAGGTGCGTCAGTAGGCGGCTATAGCTACCGCTGAGCCTTATCGTTCGGGAGGTAAAATTATGTTTGGTATTGGTATGCCAGAATTGATAATAGTTGTGCTTTTTATCCTGTTGCCTTTTATATTTTGGTTTTGGGCATTAGTGGATATTTTGAAAAGTGAATTTACAGGTTCTAATAAGATAATATGGTTGTTAATAGTAATCTTCATTCCATTTCTTGGTTTTATTTTGTATTTTCTAATAGGAAGAAAACAAAAGATTGTGAAAACTTAAAATGTTTCATGTGAAACATTTATATGCTGAATGAGAAGGCGTGCCTGACCCCCTTTTCCTGCCCCCCGTTTTTATTCTCTTTGCACAGATTGTCAAGGGTTATGGAGTCAAGGACCTCGGAAATATGTTTTGCAAGCCTCTGCCAGAGTATGCTTGTAATGCAGTTTTCAATCTTGTCGCACTGGCTCTTATTCTTATTGCCGTTCAGATCAGCACATTCATATATAGAAAGGTCTTCATGGACAGCCCTCAGGATATCGCCTATGGTTATCTCAGATGATTTCTTTGCAAGGACATATCCACCCCCCGGTCCACGGATACTGTTTACCAGCCTTGCCCTCCTCAATTTTACAAAGAGCTGTTCTAAGTAGTGGAGTGAAATCCCCTGTCTAATTGATATGTTGGATAAGGGGACAGGATAATTGTGGGATTGTCCTGTCAGGTCAAGCATCGCCCTTACGGCATATTCACCTTTTGTTGATATCTTCATAATCTATTCAACTATATCTCCCTCAATGGGATTCACCTTTATATCTCTTTCTTTTAAATAATCTATTGCCTTATCAATATCGGAATCTTCACCGCTTATCTCTAAGTCCATCCATCCAGCCTTTTCTGTCATATCAGCCCTTCTTATATTTGTAATTATATTGTATTTATTGCCAATCTCATGGATAACCGGTTTTCTTGTTTCCATATCCGGAAAGGATAAATGAATCTTTACCACACTTATCTTTTTACCCTTTTCCTTTTTTAAAATCTCCTCTCCCCCCTCCTCTACTATAACCCCTTGATTTTTTAAATAATCTATTGCCTTTTTAATCTCTGCCTTTTCACCTTCCAGCTTTAATATTATCCACCCCTCTGTGTGGCTTACCTTTGCTTTGAAAATATTTGGGATTATCTCAAAGTCTTTACCCAATCTGTAGATTATCGGTTCTTTTATAAGCCTTTCCGGAAATGTTAGTGATACATATTTTTTTGTCATATAGTTATCCCTTTTTAACAATTATCTGCCAGTCTGTATCATTAATCTTGCTGATATCAAGGACCTTATTACCCTCATTCTCCATACTTCTGGGGACATTCTTTGTTGCAGGCTCGTGGTCTACAATAACCTTTAGGACCTGCCCCGATTCCATGTCCTCAAGTGCCAGCTTTGAACGGACAAATGTATAGGGACACTCCTCCCCTTTTATATCAAGCACCTTATCAATTTTATCTATTTCTCCTCTCATCTTCTCCATTTCCCCATTTCTCCTTAGTATTGTCTACCAGCATGTTACAAGGTCAGATTCAAAAACTTTTTTTATAATCTCCTCGTAACTCAGCATATTCCACAATGATTCAATCCCTCTTGCATCAACATCGTTTTTACATGCAAAAGTTTTTACACCTGCACAACTGATCTTTAGATAAACCGCATCATGTATGAGGATTAATTCAGTTTCATTGTCTATTCCGTGAGATGCGACAGCCTCTATTGCATATTTATTATTTGGGTCTCTTAGTATATGTAATATCTTCATTTGCGGGGGGCAGAATATTTATATTTCTGAAAGTCACCTGTAGTTACATAGCATTCACAACTGTCCGGAAAGACAGTAACTATAATTCCCTTACCTATCTTTTCTGCCAGCACAAGTGCACCCTTCATCGCTGCACCTGATGAATGGCCTACTCCAAGCCCCTCCTCCTCTTGTAACAGCCTGACCATTTCATAGGCATCCTCTGTCTTTACACTTATCTTGCCGTCTAAAAAACTCTCGTCATATATTCCAGGCTTTATAGATGTCTCCATGTGCTTAAGCCCTTCTATGCCATGTAAGGCTTCTGCAGGCTCTACTGCAAATACCTTTATATCTGGGTTGAACCTCTTAAGCCCTCTCCCTGTCCCCATAACGGTTCCGCCTGTCCCAATCCCTGCAATAAAGTGGGTTATTCTCCCCTCTGTCTGTTTAAATACTTCAGTTGATGTAGTATCAAAATGTGCCATCCAGTTTGATGGGTTATTATACTGGTCAGGCATGAAATATTTATCAGGATTTTCTTTTAGTATCTTCTTTGCCATCCTTATTGCTCCATCCGAGCCTTCAATTGGGTCTGAGAGGACTAATTCTGCCTTGTAAACCTCACCCATAAGTCTCTTTCTTTCTCTGCATACATTTGCTGGTATTGCCAGTTTAACCGTATATCCTTTTACCAACCCTATCAAGGCATAGGCAATACCTGTATTACCTGATGTAGAATCAAGTATGACCTTGTCTTTTGTTAGTCTCCCGGATTTTTCACCATCCTCAATCATCCTTAGTGCGGGTCTCGCCTTTATTGAGCCGCCTGCATTGTACCATTCAAGCTTGGCATATATCTCTACATCCTTAAATCTCTTTGCCAGATTTTTTATCCTTACAATAGGGGTATTGCCTATCTTTTTTAAAATGGACTCATCTAATTTCCGGGTATCAGGTTTTTCTGCTGTAGCTATATTTGCCATAATAACCTTATTAATATGTAATTACAGTGTTACTCTCCTTTATAAATTTAAATACCTCTGCCCTCTCTTTTAACTCTACATTGTAATTGACATCTTTTACATCCCTTTCTTCCATGGATTCCTTCTCTGCTATGAGCTTACATTTTAATGTATTGAGCATCTCAATATGTCTTCCAAAGACAGGGGATTTAATATTCTCAGGAAGTGCAGGCAAAAGGCTATATACCGCATCTTGTGTAAAAATTACACTCACTGCATTGTTTGCAAGGGTAAGACCGAGGCTCATCCTCAATGCCTCCGAGTTTCTCAGTGTATTAAATGGCGATTTCTGTAAAACTACTGTTACCTTTTTCATATATGGTAAATTATAAGAATTTGCCACAGAGTTCGCAGAGAACACAGAGAAAAAAACTAATCTTTTTTGTCACAGATGGACACTGATTATTTATGATTTTTATGGTTCTTTATTTCTGTGTTAATCATAATTTATCTGTGTCTTTCAGTGTCTTTATTTTTTTGTCTTTCTCTGTGACCTCTGTGGCTAAAAGTCTTTGTCCTTATGTAAAGGATAAAAACCTATCCGATTCGTTTACAATATAGGCATGGTCATACTGGCTTCCAAAGTTTATACCCTCTCTCTTTTCAACAGACCTCTCTGAGGCATTATGGGCACATAATATGATAGATGCCCCTTTATCAATTAGTGATATAAAGTCTTTATTATTTATATTGTAAACACCATCACACATAAGAAATATCCGGACATCCTTTCCTGATGAAATCGCTGCCTCAGCTAATTTTATAACAGTAAATGTGTTCTCACTCTCAGGACTTGTGGTAAGCAATATTCCTAATCTTTGTTTTTTTGACTTATTATCCATTATTTCTAATCCCTAACCCCAACCCTATAATCCCTGTTTTCAGTGTCTCGCTATACCGCAAAACTCTTCATAATCAATGAGTTCTTTTATTGTTGGGTTATCGCCGCATACAGGACAATTTACATCTCTTCTCAATCTTAGCTGTCTGAACTCTGCATCAAGGGCATTATAGAGGAGAAGCTTGCCTATCAATGGCTTTCCTATCCCGAGAATCAGTTTTATTACCTCTACTGCCTGAAGAGTGCCTATAATCCCCGGAAGGACGCCCAATACACCTGCCTCCTGACAGCTTGGAACCAGACCAGCCGGTGGAGGCTCCGGATAGAGACATCTATAACATGGACCATCCTTAGGCTTAAATACAGTAACCTGTCCATCAAATCTGAATATGCTCCCGTGGACATTTGTTTTACCTGTCAAAATACATGCATCGTTTACAAGGTATCTTGTGGGGAAATTATCACATCCATCAACAATAATGTCATAATCCTTAAATATCCTGTATATATTCTCTGACGAGAGTCTTTCCTTATAAAGGGTTACCTTTATATCAGGATTGATAGATTTTATGGTATCCTTTGCAGATTCAGCCTTTGACCTTCCTATATCTTCAACACCATGCAATATCTGCCTCTGGAGGTTACTCATATCCACAACATCAAAATCAATTATTCCAAGGTTTCCTATGCCTGCTGCTGCAAGATACATTGTTGCTGGCGAGCCGAGCCCCCCCGCACCGAGAAGGAGAACCCTTGATTCCAAAAGCTTCTTCTGTCCCTTTCCCCCAACCTCTGGAAGGATTATATGCCTGCTGTATCTATAAATCTGTTCTTCTGTAAATGATGACATAATGAGCTTCGCTCCAGTTTCAAGATACCCCCCCTGCTATTGCCGGTATAATGGATACATCATCCCAGTCTTTTACTTCACTCTCTTCACCCTTGAGAAACCTTATATCCTCTTCGTTTATATAGACATTGATGAATCTCCTCAGGCTTCCGCTTTCATCATAAATCCTGTCTCTCAATCCCGGATATTGTTTTTCTAAATCTGAAAACAGCTCTTTGATATTTTTACCATTAGCTGAAACCTCCGACTGATTTTTAGTCAGCTTCTGCAATGGTGACGGTATCCTTACTTTTACTGCCATATCTTTTCCTCCTCCCAAAAAAATTAAATTAATTTCCCAAATTTTTCCTGAAATGAGCCAAGGCGCGGCTCAATAATAACAGGGTTTCCTATCCTGTTTGATACAGCCTCTATTGTTTTGAGTCCGTTGCCTGTAATTGAGACGACTGTAAGCTCATTCTTTTTAATCCTTCCCTGCTCAATAAGTTTTTTAGTAACTGCCACTGTGACCCCTCCGGCAGTTTCTGTGAAAATGCCTTCTGTTTTGGCAAGCAGTTTTATACCCTCTATAAGCTCTTCATCAGTAACATCCTCTCCATATCCGCCGCTCTCATTAACAGTTTTTATTCCGTAATAGCCGTCTGCAGGATTTCCTATGGCTATTGATTTTGCAATGGTATTCGGTTTTACAGGCTTTATAAAATTTCTTCCCTCTTTAATAGCCGATGTTACAGGGGAGCATCCTTTTGCCTGTGCGGCAAATACCTTCGTATTTACCTTGCCAATCAGCCCCAGCATCTCAAATTCTTTGAAAGCCTTCCATACCTTTGTGATAAGGGAGCTCCCCGCTACAGGGACAATCACATTATCAGGAGTCCGCCAGCCTAACTGCTCCGCTATCTCATAGCCGAATGTCTTTGAGCCGTCGCCATAATATGGCCTTATTGTTATATTGACAAATGCCCAGCGGTAGTTAGCCGCTATTTCA
>JACRGN010000343.1 GCA_016234205.1 Nitrospinota bacterium
ATCAGCAGGCAATGGACAGGTAAGTGTAAGCTGGACTTCTGTATCAGGTGCAACATCGTATAATATATACTGGTCAACGACATCAGGAGTTACCAAAACCACAGGCACAAAGATTACAGGTGGGACAAGTCCATACACGCATTCAGGATTAACAAACGGAACGACTTATTATTATGTGGTAACTGCGGTGAATGGTTATGGGGAGAGTGGTGAATCAAGTCAGGTGAGTGGGACGCCGATGACTATAGCATTTACGGGCAGTAGTAATAGTGGATATCAAAGTAATGCTCCAGCTGTTTTATTTAATCATTCATCTAATGGAAGCAATATAGTAGCAGTAGTTGGTATGTCTGCAAGTGATGCGGTTGTTAATTTTATAACTTACGGAGGGCAAAGTATGACATTTATAAGAGAAGATGTTTATTCTAATTCTTACCGTAATAAGCTTTATTATCTTTCAAATGCTCCTTCTGGAACTCAAAATGTCTCAGTATCATTTGGTAAGTCTGGTGGTGGTAGTTATTTTTATGGAGTGGTGGCGGTGGCAACTTTTAGCGGTGCAAGTGGAATAGGAAATCATAATGGAGCAAGTACTGGCAGTGCTTCCAGTATTTCTACAACAATAAATAGTGTTACCGCCAATTCTTTTTTGCTTGACTTTCTTGGTTTTGCCTCTGGTGAGGTAAGTAAGGAACCATCTCCAACTCAAGGGCAAACAATATATTTTTCGGTTTGGGAGAGTTTTGGTCCATCGTGGCATAAGGGTGGTTATAAACAAGCATTATCTGGTGGAAATTATTCTATGGGTTATTTAAATGGAGTTACTAATTTAAAGATAATATCTGCGGTAGAAGTAAAAGAATAGAGAAAAATGAGGGTCAAGTCTTCGAAATCAGGGGACACCATACTTAATTCTTCTTGCCTGTTTTTTCCTTGCAGCCTGAACTAAAAACTAAAACACAACCCCCTCAATCCCCCTTTATCAAGGGGGAATCTACCCATTCCAAATCCCCTAAAGAAAATTGGTTTCTATAATTTCTTGGGCCATTTTTTAGCATGATGAAATATGCGCAATATTTCAATTGTCGTATTTTTTATCCGGTATGTTACTGGATTGTTAAATGGGACGGTTCTATTTATTCCTTGACAATGCAAATTTCGGCGACATCCATACCTAATTATTGACTCTGATTTTTTCTATGGATGCGGAGTTATTGCGATAACAGTTATCTGGTTTTGGACGGGACCGTAGTACCAAAAGATTCGGTATGCTGCCGGGGTGGATTGTTCAGCATAAGCCTCAAAAACTTTTTCTCCTTTTGGACCTTTGATGGATGTGAACTCATGAGTTTGTAGACCGTGGTGTCTTGGATTTGCAGAAAGATACCTGAGGGCTTTTTTGACTGCCTTATACCTTTTAGAAAGTCCTTTGTCAGTCTTAAGCCTGTTTACTTGCTCTTGGGCTTCATCAGTGAGATAGATATCAAACAATGAGGATTCTCCTACAGTTCATCAATGTTGAGCTTGGATATCCTGCCTTTAGCAGCGTCTTTAAGCCCTCTACGGACGCTCTCAAGAACTTCTTTGTTTTTGTAAAGCCAGACTTCTGATGCGGGTATAATATCTACCATTGCCTTAAGTCGGATAAGATCTTCAATCTCGATAACCGCAGCCACCTTATGGCCATTAGCATCGGTTATATACTGCTTAACTTTAATGAGGTCTTCCCTCCGTTGTTTTATCACTGTTGTCATGCGTCCCTCCCTTTTGTTTTAGAATATTATATCAGATTTAACTCATTTTATAAAACCTTTTTAAGAACCTTTTATCTTTTAAGAGGACATGGGGGGGCTTGAAATATCACTTTTTCCTTTTTTCCAACCTATGCAACACCCCCCTAATCCCCTCCCCGATTTAGGCTTTCGGGGACAGGTTTGTTAGGGGGGAATAACAACCCCCTCAATTTCCTTTTTTTAACATATTGATTATTGAGAGAGGCAAAAAATACCTTTTCAGAAGAAAAACATTCCCCATATAGAGAAGCTAAGTGTCAAAAAAACATCGTTGCTTATTTTTTATATCAAAACAAAACCATTTGAATAATATGGGTTTTCAATCATTAAATATCTTTATTTATTTAATGGCATATCACTTGCATGAATTTATAGCAGGCAAAAAGGGATTAATAATAGTAATTACTCGGAGCGAGATTTTATGGATAAGGGAATCTATGTAGCACTTTCTGGAAGCGTCGTTCAGGAGAGGAGATTGAATCTAATCTCAAACAATCTGGCAAATATTAATTCTTCAGGATATAAGGGTGATATTGCAGTTTTTGAAAGTTATCTTAAACAACCGGATGGTGTCAATGTTCCGTCACAGATATCTTCAGATGTCAATACACAGGCTTATGTAATTAGTCCAAATCACTATGTTGATTTTTCACAGGGACCTCTAATTGAGACTACAAATGAGTTGGACATGGCTTTGAATGGAGACGGCTTTTTTGCTGTTGAGACCCCTGAGGGTATCAGATATACGAGGAGTGGTAATTTCAAGGTAGGGGAAGATGGCATGCTGACAACTCAGAATGGATACCCTGTTCTTGGGGGCAGGGAAGGGGAATACGGTGAACCTGTTTTTATTAATATACTTTCCATATCAGGGGCGGGTGGGGAATTTTCTGTGTCACCTGATGGAACAATATCTGTGATAAATCAATTTTTAGGTGATGTTCCACTTGGGATACAGAAAGGGGCTAAATTGAAGATTGTAGATTTACCAAAGCCCTATGCCTTAAAAAAGGTAGGAAATGGATTATACGCCCCCTTAAATGAAAATATAGAAGAATTGAGAGCAAAAAATGTGGAGGTGAAGCAGGGGTTTCTTGAAAAGTCAAATATAAATACGATGAAAGAGATGGCATCAATGATTGAGGTTATAAGGGGATATGAGTCTTATCAGAAGGTTATTCAGTCATACAATGATTCTACATCAAAATTGGTGGATGAAGTAGGAAGGGCAGTATAAACATTTAAGAATTATGAATTATGAATTATGATTTGAATCCTAAATCATAAATCAGAAATCATAAATCAGAAGGGGGTTTTTATGATTAGAGCGATGTATACGGCAGGAACAGGGATGCAGGCACAGCAGTTGAATATAGATGTTATTTCTAACAATCTGGCAAATGTGAATACAACCGGATTTAAGAGGAGCAGACCTGATTTTCAGGACCTCTTATACCAGACACTGAGGCTTCCCGGCACTACATCACAGGCAGGTGATCAGGTTCCTACCGGTATCCAATTGGGACTTGGCACCAAGCCGGCAGCAGTTTCAAAGATATTTATAGAGGGAGATATGCAGCAGACCCAGAATGAGCTTGACCTCGCTATTCAGGGTAAGGGGTTTTTTCAGGTGTTGAGACCTGACGGAACTACAGCTTATACAAGGGCAGGTGCATTTAAAATTGATAGTACAGGGCGTGTAGTTACATCCGACGGTTATCCCATGACCCCGACCATTACCATACCAAGTGATACCAAGAGCATATCAATTAACCAGCAGGGACAGGTATCTGTCCTTCGTCCAGGGACAGTTACACCAACTGTGGCCGGGACTATTACGCTGGCAAATTTCCTAAACCCTGCAGGATTGGCAGCCCTTGGTAATAATCTCTTAATGCAGACTGATGCGTCAGGAACACCGAGGACAGGAAGCCCCGGGACAAATGAATTGGGCACAGTTCAGCAGGGATTTCTTGAGATATCCAATGTCAGTGTTGTAGAGGAACTGACAAATATGATACTCGCACAGAGGGCATATGAGGTAAATTCAAAGGCGATTCAGACAGCAGATGAGATGCTTCAGACAGCTAATAATACAAAACGGTAAAGGAGTTGTGAGTTATGAGTTATGAGTTAAGAGTCAAGAGGCAGAAGACAGAAGACAGAAGGCAGAAGGCAGACTTTTATTTTCTGTCCTCTGTCCTCTGTTCTCTGTTCTCTGTTCTCTGTCTTCTGTCTTCTGTCAGTATTTCTTATGGTTATGATTCTCCATCTCCACGGATACTTCCAATTAGAGGAGAAATTAAACATGGTGACAGTCATAAGGCCACAGTCAATATTATTGATTCACCTTCTGTTGACGGAGAGGTGATGTATCTCAAAGATATCGCTGAGATAAACGGAGAAGATGCAGATTTTGTCAATAGACTCAAAAATGTTGCAATAGGATATTCGCCGTTGCCGGGGGAATCGCAGGCAATAACAGATGAGCAGCTAAAACTCAATATAAAAAGGGACAGGATTGCTTTAGAAGATATAAAACTGAACTCCCCTAAACAGGTCAACATATCAAGAAAATATTTTGAATTTACACCTCAGCAGTTAAGGAGTGCTATAGAGGATTTTGTTGAAAGTAGAAAAGATATAACCAAAGGGAGGATAGTAGTTGATAATGTAAACTATAGCGGGAAGATTATTCTGCCGTCTCCTGACTTTGGTTATGAAATTAATGCCGGCAGTTCACTCAATTCTTCAGGGCGTAAATTTTTTAATATTATCTTTAAGACAGATGGAAAGTTCCTTAAAGGTTTAAATATAGCTGCTGATTTAAAAGTTATGCTGCCTGTAGCCGTTGCAGCAAATCACATAAAAAAAGGAGAGCCCGTTTCTGAAACCTCTATACAGATAGAGGAGAGGGAGATAAGCAGGGATTTATCTCAGATAGTAACTGACCCAAGGGATATCATTGGCAAACAGGCAAAGGTTGATATAGCAAAGGGTGAGGTTATTACAATAGGCTCTGCTGAGACAATGACCCTTGTAAATCAGGGTGATGTGGTAAATATTGTGGCTGAGTCCAATATGCTTAGAGTTGCTGTAAAGGGGGTTGTAAGGGATAAGGGCGGAAAAGGGGAACTGGTAAAGGTATTGAATGTTTCTTCAAATAAGATAATTCATGCAAAGATAATAGATTCCAATACTGTAAGGGTGGAGTTTTAGGAGGAACTATGAAATCAGTGGTCAGAAGGCAGAAGCCAGAAGTCAGAAGCAAGAAACAAGAAGCAAGAAGCAAGAAAAATTTTGTATCTTGCATCTTGTGTCTTGCATCTTGCATCTTGATTACAGGTTGTGCTGCAAAGGTGACAAGGCCTTTACCTGAGATAAGTGCTCCCAAGGTTTCATACGAAGAGGGTTCCTTATGGCCCAAAGAAGAGAGCAAGCTCCTTTTATTTAAGGATACAAAGGCAAATAAGGTTGGAGATATTGTTACAGTTTTAATTGCTGAATCTTCGCAGGCATCAAAGGCATCTGAGACCAAGACATCCCGTGCCAGTGATAATACCCTTGGTTTTAAGGCAGGGACAGGAATACCTACAGATTTTCAGGTGAAGGGTGGAAATAAATTTGAAGGCATAGGGACAACTACAAGGGCAGGTAATCTCAATGCCACTGTAACTGCAGTGGTAGTTGAAGTTTTGCCAAATGGAAATTTAAAAATAGACGGAGTTAAGGATATAAAGGTTAATGATGAGACCCAGCATATGACAGTAAGCGGTATTGTCAGGCCCGAAGATATAAGCCGAAACAATAGTGTTATTTCTTCTGATATTGCTGATGCAAAAATACTTTATAAGGGTGAGGGGAGTCTGGATGACGAACAGAGACCTGGCTGGCTTGGGAAGGCATTCAAATGGATATGGCCATTCTAAGTTAAGAGTTATGAGTTAAGAGTGAGGAGCAAATGAAAATAATTAAAATACTTATACTCGCACTGACACTGACACTGACACTGACACTGACAGCTCAGGCAATTCGTATAAAGGACATAGCAAATATTGGCGGGATACGGGATAACCAGTTAATCGGTTACGGCCTTGTAGTGGGGCTGAAAAATACCGGCGACAATTCTTATAACAGCCAGTTTACCACACAGACCCTTTTAAGTATGCTGGAAAAACTGGGGACTACAGTTGATGTTAGGCAGTTATTGGATGTGAGGATTGAAAACATAGCCGCAGTGATGATCACCGCCAATCTCCCGCCATTTGCAAAAATAGGGGGACGGATTGATGTTACTGTATCCTCCCTTGGAGATGCAAGGAGTCTTGAAGGCGGGACACTCCTTATGACACCCCTTAAGGCAGCAAATGGCGAGATATATGCCGTAGCCCAGGGGGCAGTATCTGTTGGCGGGGCATTTAGGGCTGAGGCTGAAAGGGCTTCGGTTCAGAAAAATCATACGACAGTAGGAACGATTACAGGCGGGGCTATTGTGGAGAGGGATGTCCCTTTTGATTTTAATAAAAGGGATGATCTAAATCTCATCCTTTACAGGCCTGATTTTACAACTGCATTAAATGTTACGAAGGCAGTCAATACAAGTTTAGGGGAGGCAATGGCATTTCCATTAGATTCAGGGACAATAAATATAAAGATTCCGGATAAACTTAAAGGCAGACTCGTAGAGATGATGGCACAGATAGAGTCTCTTGATGTGAGTGTGGATAACAGGGCGAAGGTGGTACTGGATGAAAGGACCGGGACTGTTGCAATAGGTGAGAATGTAAAGATCTCCTCTGCTGCAATTTCTCACGGCGAATTGATTGTGGAAATCAAAGAGCAGTTGCAGGTTATACAGCCTCCGCCGCTGACATTTGGACAGCCGATGGCAGCACCTGAATCTACTATAACAGTCAGAGAAAAAGGGAATAGGGTGTTATTGGTTCCAACGGCTGCAAATATAGGAGACCTGGTAAAGGCACTCAATGCCGTCGGCGTTTCACCGAGGGATTTGATTGCCATATTCCAGTCATTAAAGGCTGTTGGGGCACTACAGGCGGAATTGGAGATATTGTGAAGATAAATGCGACCAACCAGACATCAGGCATTAATAGTCAGTTTTTAAATGCTGATGAGAAGAAGCTAAAAAAGCTTACTGCCGATTTTGAGTCTGTATTTTTATATTATGTATTAAAGACAATGAGAGATACAGTTCCCAAAAGCGGTTTCATAGACGGGAAGAATGGTGAAGATATATACAGGTCAATGATGGACCAGGAGATTGCAAAAAGCATGGCTGACAAAAGAGAGAGCGGGATTTCAGGTATGCTGTATAAGCAATTAAGAATTAAAAATTACGAATGAAGAATTAAAAGGAATTATTCCTTAAATTCATAATTCTTAATTCATAATTCCTAATTTCTTTTTGATAATATGCCGATAAATTATATATGAATACATTACTTGATAATCTATCAGAGGTATTAAAAGAGATTGTAGAAGGTTATTCAGTGCTGATTGACATTCTCCAGAGGGAGAGGCGATTTATAATAGAAAACTCACTGAATGAACTGCACGACTGCATAAAGCAGAAGGAGACAATGATACTCAAACTAAAGATGCTTGAGGATTCAAGAATATCCCTAAGCAGCAGACTTGCAGGTTTTTTTGAAGCCGAGTCAAAGGATATAACCCTTTCATATATATCGGATTCAACTGTAGAGCCATATTCATCTATATTTAAAAATTATCGGTCTAAACTCCTGTCCCTGACCCAGACTATAAAGGATGTAAACAGGGAGAACAAAAATTTTATTGAACTCTCAATGGATACCCTTAAGGAATCTTTCAAATTTTTAAATGACATGGCAAACCCCCGTCCTATCTACCTCTCATCTGGTGTTGTTCATAGCCAGGTGCAGAGGGGTAGGATGGTGAAAGTTACGGGTTGATATTTTATGACCAACATTTATGGAGTCTTAAATATAGCCAGATGGGCCCTCCTCTCCCAGCAGACTGCCGTGGAGGTTACAGGCCATAATATTGCCAATGTCAACACAGAAGGTTATACCCGCCAGCAGGCAGTAATTGATGCGGCCTCTCCAATTTCTACAACTCCGGGGCAGATTGGAACAGGTGTAAGGGTAACAGAGATAAAGAGGGCATATGACAATTTCCTCGGCTCCCAGATTATCTCTGAAACTAATATGTTAGGGAAATGGAATGTAAAGGAGGAATCCCTCAGCCGTGCAGAGGTGATATTTAATGAGACGACAGGGGGGGGACTAAATAAGAATCTATCTGAATTCTGGTCGGCATGGCAGAACCTGTCTTTAAATCCAGCAGGCGAGACGGAGAGGCAGGCTGTTATTGGAAAGGGGAAACTTCTGTCTGATACATTCAATAAACTTTCTACCGATTTAAAGAGGGTCAGGGATGATATTGATAAAAAAGTCGTATCCTCAGTTGATGAGGTTAATCAATTTACAAGCCAGATAGCTGAACTGAATAAGGTAATTCACGAGGCAGAGGTGACAGGCGAAAATGCCAATGACTTGAGGGACAAGAGGGAGCTTACAATAAAAAAACTGGCTGAGAAGATTGATATTAATTATTATGAGGAATCCAATAAACAGGTGGTTGTTTACACAGCAAAGGGGAGGCCTCTCGTAACAGGACAGTATGCCTTTCAGCTGCAGGCAGTAACAAACGGGGAAAATGCTGCACTCCATGATGTGAAATGGAAGAATGTTGACGGGATACTTACAGACATTACAAGCGACCTGACAGGCGGGAATTTGGCAGGCCTGATTGAGACGAGGGACAGCAATGTCCAGCAATATTTAAAGAAGGTGGATATCCTGTCATCTACAATAGTAAAAGAGGTGAACAAGAAGCATGTAACAGGATACGGACTTGATAAATCAACAGGTATAAATTTCTTTAACGGCCTCTCTGTCACAACAAAGACAGGTGCCTCAAATACGGGGAGTGCCACAATAAGTTCAGGCAGTGTTAGTAACCCGCAGGTTGTAGCCACAGATAATTATGAGGTCAGGTTTGCATCATCTTCCCAATATACAATCTATAATACAACCCAGTCCGCCTCTTCAGGCACCTTTACATTCTCATCAGGAAGCTCTATTACATTCTTCCAGCAGAAGGGTATTACGGTATCTATTTCAGGTTCTGCCTCATCAGGGGATAAGTTTAAAATAAGTGCCTCTGAAAATTCCTCAAGTGTCATGTCATTAAATTCAACTGTGGAAGGGAATACTAAAAAGGTGGCTGCAGCAAAAGGTGAGGCGGCAGGTGATGGAGATAATGCCATATCAATAGG
>JACRGN010000344.1 GCA_016234205.1 Nitrospinota bacterium
GCAATAGTAAGAACCTTTTTCATGGGGAATTTTCCCAGATATGAGCAGTCAGTTTATGGCTGTGAAAGTTCATATTTAACAAGCAAGAGTCTGTCAAGAGTCAGATGTCGAGAAACATTGAGATTTCTATTCCGATAACCATGTCATTATCAACAATAATATCAAGTGCAATTTACACATGAACTTTGTTATTTATAGTTAAGTGTTCAGTTGTTTTGAGCATTTTCTGTAGTTTTTCTGCTTTTTGCTTAATAAACTTAATTTGCTCCTTTACCGAAAGGGTCTTTGTCTCCTCATAATGTTTATCTCTAATTTTTCGAACCATTTCAATGGCTTTCACTGCCATATGTCGTCACCTCCCTTGGTGAATAAATCAATAGTGGTTTATAGCCCATCTCGATATTAACAGCATTAAATCGCTGAATCTTTTCAAAATGGACGATATGCTTAAAATTCCAACTAACCAATAAATCTGCACTTGCAACTGTAGCTATTGCAATATGACGGGCATCATTACGAAAATTTTCAGTTAGAATTTCATGTTTGAGGTATGCCTCAGCTAATTCGATGGCATCAGAGGTAAATTCTATAATTTCATTTGTATATTTTCTAAACTCCCCATAAATATCTTTAACCTCATTTGGTGCATCCTGAATTTCTGCATCAGTAAGCTCGGATAGTAATAACGAAAAAACCCCTGCTTTGAAATCTGCAAGAAGCCCAAAAGACCATTCTTGAAATTCTGGGTCACAACAACCACCAATTACTGAAGTATCAACATATATACGAGTTTTCTTCATTATTTCATTTGAGATTAGACTTTCTCTCTACTTTTATCTTCCTCAATAATTACCCTTATTGGTTTATTGCCTTCATAATGTTGAATTAATAGCTGTCGCAATTTTTCTTCAGATGATATTTCGGAGGTTCCTGACGGAGTAATGATTTTAATTGGAATCGATGAAACACCAAGAAAAATCTTAACTAACGATCTTCTTATAAAGTCTTGTTCAAATTCAATATCTGAATACTTGATAGGTGTATATGCAGTCCGTTTTATATATGTTTTATCAAAGTCGTATCCAACAGCTTTTGACATTACAGATAGTAGCTCGACAAGAAGGGTGTCTATCTTTTCAGCCCATCGTTTTTTATCATCATCTTGACCATCTTTGGGGTAGTGAACAAGTTCGTCTAAATAGGCTTTCCACGCATTTCTAACATATTTATCTTCCTCAGCAGTAGAATTGAACTCAATGTCGATTGAATTTAAAGCTTCAACATGTAAAGGTGATAATACTGCACTACGAGTAACCATTAAGGTTTTAAAAACCCGAAGTCTCCTTTCTTTCTCTTCGCGTTTACTTTCTAAAAATTTTTGTACCTGAATGGCCAAAATAAGCCCAACAATAATAGCGATAATCGTTAAAATTTCCATGATTCCCCCCTATAACAATTTTGTTATCTCTCACTTTTATCCTCTCTCCTATAGCAGTCGGCAGTTGACAGTCCATTGTAGGCAGTCAAAAAGACTGATGACTGATTGTTGAGTGAGTGGTAAGAATCTTATTTTCTGCTTCTACTTCCTCCCTGCTGCCTTTATAAAGGGTTTCAACTCTTCCATCAGTTTTGCAAATTTTGTGGGTTTCAGGGATTGCGGACCGTCTGAATATGCCTCTTCAGGACAGGAGTGGACTTCTATCATCAAGCCGTCTGTACCTGCTGCAACGGCTGCCTTTGCCATTGGTGCAACATACTCCCAGTGTCCTACAGCATGGCTTGGGTCAACAATTATTGGAAGGTGGGTTTCTTTTCTTAAGACTGGGATACAGCTCAAATCAAGTGTATTCCTTGTAGCTGTCTCAAATGTCCTTATCCCTCTTTCACAGAGTATTACCTCTTTATTCCCCTCTGAGAGGATATATTCAGCAGACATTAGAAATTCTTTTATCGTAGTCATCATTCCCCTTTTTAAGAGTATCGGTTTTTTTACCTGACCGAGATGTCTTAGTAGTGCAAAATTCTGGACATTCCTTGCCCCCACCTGAAGTATATCAGAATACTTTGCTATTAAATCTACATCCATTGGATTCATTACCTCTGTGATAATCGGCAGCCCGGTTGCATCCCTTGCCTCTGAAAGGAGTTTCAGCCCTTCCTCTTCAAGCCCCTGAAAGTCATAAGGGGATGTCCTCGGTTTAAATGCACCGCCTCTTAAAATATCAGCCCCTGCATCCTTTACGGCTCTGGCAGTCTCAAGTAATTGCTCTCTGCTCTCAACTGAACATGGACCTGCCATAACAACAATCTTCTCACCGCCAATCTTTACCTTATTTACAGTAATAATAGTATTATTCGTCTTAACCTCCCTGCTTGCCAGTTTATATGGTTTTAATATTGGAACCACATCCTCTACACCATGCATGGACTCAAGTGCTTGTAGTCTTGCCTTTCCCCTTTCATCCCCCACTGCGGCAATGATGGTCTTCTCCACCCCCGGCATGAGATGAGGCTCATAACCAAGTTTTCTTATCTTTTCTTCTACAGCATCAATTTCTTGTTTTGTAACACCATGTTTCATTATTATAATCATCTTTTTAATCTCCTTTTGCTATCACTGATTACTTAAAATATTACAACAAAATGGGGTTTTATGCAATGGGAGAAGGAGGCGGGCTTGATTTTATTGTGCTTATCTGCGTTAATCTGTGGCTAATATATAATTTGAGATTATCTTTTTACTCTGGCTCTGTGCCTCTTACCCTGAAATTGAAATCATAGCTCAGGATGTTATTCCAATCTGAACCTTCAGGCATCATTGATTTTGTGTCGTCTGGAATGCCGTAGGGGTTGCCGTAAATATAAAACCAGTTAAATATGGCATCACCGGAGTATCTCAGGACAACCCAGTATCTTGCAGGTGACAATATTATTTTCTGCCTCTCAAGACTGAAGGGTATCCATTTGTAGCCGTTAAAGTATCGGATATTGTTTATTGGAATTCTATCACTCTCAATTTTATCTCCTATGGGTGAGCCGTTCTTATCCTCAACAATCTCTACCCATAAATTCCCGTGTGTCCCTCCAAATTTATGCATTGCCAGTGAAATATCCTTTACCATCATTGGGGTTGTTATCTCAAAAGACTGGGCGAATGCCTCTTTATCGGTAACATACTCTGCTGACTCTACTACAAAACTGCTTGACATGGATACATCTGTTGCAGTTGCTGCCATCTCTTTCTTTTTATATTCTGCAAAAATATCTATCACCTCTGGAAAATTCAAATTTCCAAATTCTTCAGGCTTCGTATATTTTAGTTTTGTTAAATCACCCCAATCTTTCTTTTCAGGCGGTGTCGGTTCTACAGGCTCACGAGGTGGTGGGGGCAGTTCAGGCTTGGTCGGCGGCGGAGGAGGTATTTCTGGTTTTGGTATCGGCTGAACATCCTCTTTTTTCAGGGGAGGGACAGGTATTTCTTCTTTAACAGCCGCCATCAATATCCCGAAAAGATGATTTTTTGGATTTGAAACAAATTTCCCCGACTGAACCTCATTTTTATCATCCTCAAATGTTGCATTTATTGCCTCCTTTACAGACGGAGATTCATTTGACTTCTGAAGCCAGCTCCATTTATAAATTCCATCCGATACCTCTTTACTGTCCACGCCCACACCCTGTCTTATATATCTTGTGCTTACAAATGTGAGAGTCTGCTGTGCATCATACTCAACCCAGCCGGTGTCAGGGTAATAAACCTCAAACCATGCATGCCTTCCGTCTGCAAGGCTCAATGTCCGTGTAGAGCCGTCATTTGTATGTTTAACCCTCCAATTGTTTTTAACAGTAAACCCTATCACTACCCTCGCCGGTATCCCTGCTGCCCTCAATAGTGATACAGACAAATTGGAAAAATTCTGGCAATTACCTGTCCCTGTCTTCAATGAATAAAGTGCATCGTATTGAGGAGGCTCAAGTGTATATTTCATGTTGTCCACAACCCAGTTCAATACATTTGTCACAGCTTCATACTGTGTCTTTGCCCCTTCTGTAAATTTTTTAGATAGCGAAACAATAGAAGGGTCATTCTTTTGTGCATACGGAGAATCTGATAGATATTTTTTGATATCGGGTGGAATATTGCTCACAGGAAAAGATGACTTGCTTTTTAAATCTGAGAAGGCTACCTTTGATTTTACTTTAAAGGCTGTATTTATATTTAATTCTGAAGGCGGGTTTTCCCACCGTGCAATCAAATATTTATTCCCATTTTCATCAATTTTGTCTTCAATATTAGAAGGGGTGGTTGAGTATTTAGTATTAAAGGAGAGTATCTGCTGATTGAATGTCGGAGAAGAAAAGGATTGAATCTGGCCAATATAAACTGAAAAACTCTTTATACCCTGAGGTATCTTAATCTCCTTTGCAATCTCCATGTTTATATCTGAGAAGATTTCACCGTCAAGATAAAATGTATTTGCACCCGATACGGCAGGAATTAAGAAGAGTATGATAAATATGATTTTTAATATGGTTTTCATAAGTTTTTGCTGTTATGTGCAGTTTAAAATATTTGTTAAAAGAGTTTGCTGATATGCACAATGAGAATTTTACCACATAACTACCTATTTATAATTGAAAGTTTAAAATCATTCCCCCATCAACTTTTCCCTTATCTTTTTTGCCTTTTCTGACATTGCTTTGTTGAAAAACTCCATCTGGACTTCAAGCCATTGGAGTTTCAGTTTTATAGGTTTTTTTTTATATACCTCAATCTCTTCCTTTGTCTTATAATATAAAAGGGGCTTATGCTTCATTTCACCAGTCCTTCATAATCTTTTTTAGATAGAAAACATCTGCTCTGTCCTGAGGTCTACCTGCCTTTTCCTTCATTTTTATTAATTCTTTCATTGGAACAACAGAAATTATTATATTCTCAAACTTCATCTTTTCTCTCTCCTTGTATACTTTATTAAAATCGAATGGTGTCTCAACAAAGATATCTAAGAGAAAGTAGGAATTTTTAGGGTCAAATATACTAAAAACCTTCATCCTTTTTTGATTAATCCATTCTTCTCTGTTTTCTTTTTTAATAAAGTCTTCAAATCTTACAGGAATTTTTGGTCTAAAACCAAGCTCTTTTACAATTTTTATAAATCGTGTGAGATTACTCTCTTCCAGATCAACGACAAGGTCTATATCGGCTGTAGCCCTTTCAATTCCGTATAGGTTAACAGCTATACCTCCTGCGACTAAATAACGAACTTTTTTCTTGTTTAGTGAAGAAAAGAGATTTTTAAAATTAATCAATCATACCTCTTTTAAAACTCTGGTGTTAAAACGGTTTCAGGTCTTTCAATGCCGGGAATTTTTTTAATCTCTGGTAAATAATATTTTTATAATTATTTAGTTTTTCTTCAGTCTCTGCCTCAAACCGGACGACAAGGACAGGCTGTGTATTGGATGCTCTTATGAGTCCCCATCCGCCACTAAATATAACCCTTGCCCCATCAATATCTATCACATCATACTCCTTTTTAAAATCAGCGGTAATCTTTTTTACTATCTCAAATTTCTCCTCATCAGGGCAGTCAACCCTTATTTCAGGTGTTGTAAAGGTCTTCGGAACATCTGCGAGCATCTCTGTTATCTTCTGATTTGTATTTGAGAGTATTGATAGGAGTCTTAAGGATGCATATATGGCATCGTCAAACCCGAAGTATCCATCTTTAAAAAATATATGACCGCTCATCTCCCCGCCAAACTCTGCATTCTCTTTTAACATCTTATCTTTTATCAGGGAATGTCCTGCCGCCCACATAATCGGGATTCCGCCGTGTTTTTTAATATCATTGCCGAGATTCTGTGAGCATTTTACCTCAAAGACAACCTTTGCCCCTCTCTTTCTCTTTAATATATCCCTTGCAAATATAATCATCAACTGGTCGCCCCAGATTATATTACCATCGTTGTCCACAACACCAATTCTATCAGCGTCTCCGTCATATCCTATTCCGACATCTGCCTTTTCATCTTTTACCTTTTTAATTAAATCAGTCAGATTTTTTACTACAGTCGGGTCAGGGAAGTGATTCGGGAAATTACCGTCAAGGTTGCAGTAAAGCTCAGTTACTTCACAGCCCAAATCACGCAAAAGTTTCGGTGCTATAAGCCCTGAAGTCCCATTGCCACCATCAAGAATAACCTTAAGTTTCTTATTTAGCTTTATCTTTGATTTAACCATCTCAAGATATGGTGTAATTATGTCATGCTCTTTTAGAGTCCCTTTACCCTGAGAAAGTTTTCCACTTTCAATAATCTCCCTTACATGTTGGATTTCCTTTCCATGAATTGTGGTCTTGCCAACACCGAGCTTAAAGCCGTTAAATTCAGGAGGATTATGGCTTCCTGTAATCTGAACACCACCGTCAACAGGAAGATGAAACAATGAGAAATA
>JACRGN010000352.1 GCA_016234205.1 Nitrospinota bacterium
CAGCTATTGACGTCTCATTCCTTAACCCGGCTAATATTATTTTCTGCTTCTCCTCCGTACTCCATTTACCCTTCCCCATCTCTTCCTCCTTCCGGAGGACTAACTTACCAGTTGTTCCGAATTTTGTCAAACCCTACAATTGTCTTGACTGCTAAACCTTTTACACCCCTTTTTCTCCTCACCCCTCCTTTCTTTCCCCCTCACCCTGCCCTCTCCCCAAAGGGGAGAGGAGAAACAGGATTCCTGTTTATACAGGAAACCCTGGATTACCGCTAAAAACATGCGGGAATGACATCAGTCTGCGGCTACCAAGGGCATTGCGTGTAATACGCCCCTACTAAAGCAACCCTAAAGGGTTGCCCTACAACAATAATACATATCGCGTTTTTATTAGCATAATCGCCTCTTGAGTATCACATTTCAATCCTCTTGTCCATACCTCAAATAAGGTATTTTTGAGGCAAAATAAGAAAAATCTCTGTGCCTTTATCCTCTTTTGAAATGATATTGAGTATTCCTCCCATCTCCTCTGCCCTTTTTCTCATATTCCTGACGCCATAAGAGTCATCATGGCTTACTGAAGGGTTGAAGCCTATTCCATCGTCAGTAATTGCCATATATAATCCATTCTCATTAATAGACAGTTCTACCTTCACCTTTTTTGCCTTTGAGTGCTTAAGGATGTTTGTCATTGCCTCTTTGAATATATTAAAGATGTTAAATCTGAGGTGTGTATTGAACCTCGGAGGGCTATGAGAGGCGTCTTTGTATTGAATCTCTATATCAAAGGACTTAAATAGCCTTGCAGTGTAGGTTTTGAAATGAGATAGGAGATCGCCCTCCTCCTCTGTATTAATTGCCCAGATAAAGTCCCTTATTTGTTCTATATTTTTAAGCGCTGTCTCTTTTATTGTTGTAATTGAATCTTTGAGCTGAGACTCTTTTGACAGCGACTGCTCTGCCACCTCGCTTAAGAACCTGATGCTTGTAAGGTCATTTGCAAGATTATCGTGAAGCTCCTGCCTTATCCGCTCCTTTTCTTTTTGAGAGTTCTTTTCCATCTCAAGCCGCTCCTGATATAGACGGAGATTGTCCATTGCAGATGGAAGGGCATAAGGCAAGATTAGAGAGAAGAGGGCAAAATATGTAAATTCCATAGATGTTGTTCCTAATATCCCCGGAAGGAGGTGAAGGAGGACAAAGACGCTGCCTGCCATTAAAGGCGCAAAGAGGCTTAATGATATCTGCTTTCTAAGGAAGTTATCCTTTTCTTTTATGAGTGAGTGGCTAAATGCAATTAGCATAGCGGCTATCCAGAAGACAAGTGTAGGAAAGGTAGTGCCAAAGGCAGTTATACGAGACAGATAAAGGATAGTAGTAAGTGAAAAGTATCCATAAAGGATTATGTAAGGCAGAGAAGGCTTTTTTGAGATTATCTCTTTTCCCCTCGGAAAGACAAAGGCAAAATGAACGAGTGTAATCATCCCGCCTGCTGAGATGTGAACAAGGCTTATAAATATTTTGAAATAAAGAGGGATAAGTGTTATTTGTCTGCTTACCACAGGCGCCGAGCTTATTAAATAGAGGCTGCCAGAGAGAAAAAAATAGGCAAGGGTTAAACCAGATTCAGAGCGATGCCTTCTGAAAACAATAACAGCGCTTATCAGGTATATTAACCCAGCAAGGTATATAAGCCCTGTCTTTTTTATCACCTCTATAAAAGTGGCATAGCCAATCTCAGCTTTAATCTTTCTATTAACACCATCCTTATCCCTATATTCAACAGCAACTGAATCTTTAGCCGCAAGCGCCTTGTAAACGGCTTCCTGCATGCGCCACCATTTTGCCTCTTCCTTTGGAAAAAAGAATTCCGGAAGCCTGTAAGTAAAGGGTTCGTCAAGCTCTATGCCTTCTATCAGTTTGAGCTTATGTTCTTTTATTTGCGATGAAGATTTGGGAGCAAAGAGTATAACAGGAGAATCGCATAGAGCGTAGATGCCCAGAATCCCGACAGATATATTAATAACAATCAGGAAGGCAAAAAC
>JACRGN010000052.1 GCA_016234205.1 Nitrospinota bacterium
CAGGCTTATTTATGATAAGCCAGTAGAACTGAGTCAGGAGGTAACAGTTCCTGCAAAAGGGACTGCTCATGTAAACTTTGAGTTGAAGTAAAGAATTTTTGGACACAGATGAACACAGATAAAACAATATATTTCTATAAATTTCTCAATTTCAATAAGTTTCTGAAACTAATCGAAATTTATAGAACCTTGTAGAAATTAAAATATTATCTGTGGTTATCTGTGAAAATCTGTGTCCTATTAATGGAGGTATCAGATGAAAAGATTGATGTTTATTCTAATTGCTACTTTTGCTGTTGCGTGTTTCGTAGCAAGTCCGGCAATGGCATTTAAGCCTGGACTCCCTGTAAAGGAAATCAGGTTTCTTATAGATGTAACGAATACGGATAAGAATAGGATTGGTAAATATGTAGAAGGCGGTGCAAAAACCAAGGGTGGAAAATGGGCAATTGAACAGGCTAAGAGAGCCAATAAGTCTGTGGATAAACTCCCTGTCTGGAATGGCAAGACCATAGAATATAATATGGATGCCATTGAGAATACACAGGATATAGCCGGTGTAGAGTTTCCTACATGGACCTTTGTCCCTAGAGGTATGACAAAAGGGGGGCAGTATCCTATGGGCGGTGTCCCTGGCCCGACAATTATTGCCGATGAGGGGGATTTGGTCAGGATTAATCTGAGAAACTTGAGCAAGAACAATCATACAATCCATATTCATGGGCCAACACTTATAGCTTACGACCACGACGGCACCATGAATGTGGCACAGGTTCCTATAAAGGTAGATAATGAATTTACCTATGAGTTTGTTGCAGGACCTCCAGGTACCCATATTTATCACTGCCATGTGAATGCAAATGAACACATGGATATGGGACTTTACGGTGCGATTATTATCCATAGCAAGAACGATGAGAAGGTAGACCAGGACCTTCTTGTTATACTTGATGAATGGGATTCCTTGTTTTCAAAGGAAGAGGGATTCAAGCCGACCACAGCGGCAGATAAGCAGTCAGCATCAGTAGGTCATCCGAGGAGAATAGCAATGATGAATCTCTTTACCATTAACGGTAATGCATGGACAGATGAATATCCCAATGTTGTTGCGGTACAACAGGGTCAGAAGATTCGCACCCGATTCATAAATTTTGGCTCTTCGCCTCACAATATCCATCTTCATGGACATACACTTCACTGGGTAGCATGGGATGGTAGAAATGTCTATCCTTATAACAATAAGATTACAGATAAGGATTTTAGGTCAGATTCTGTAGCTATCTCTCCTGGAGAAAGAAAGGATTTCATCTTTGAGGCGAATCAGGATGGGAGATGGGTATGGCACTGCCACTTTGTCCCGCATGCCACAAATGACGGCGTGTATCATGGCGGACTTTTACAGGCAGTTGTTTATTTACATCCCAAAAAAGATGGTAAGGGACCCTATGGTGGAGTCCTTGATGGGAGTGGTATAGACCTTGATGCCTATCCACTGGGTATGCCTGTAAAGATAGGGGAAAAGGCATATGATGCAGTAGATGCTACTGATACTATTAATGTAAATCAGGTTGCATCGAAGTAGGGTTGGCTCTTGAACATGCTTTAATTTGGGTGGGCTTTATGCCCACCCCCTTACCCTAACCCCTCTTTCCCTGATAAACCTGTCCCTGCAAGCTGTAAGCAGGGAAGCATTCAGGGACAAGCATTAAGGGGGGTTAGGGAGTTAAATATTATGAGATTTAAAATTCTTTTTACCTTCGGTTTCACCCTCTATTTTTCAGTAATGCTCTTTCTCTTTCATTCTCTGTCAACAGCAATCGACCTTCCGATAAGAGGGCAGCCAAAGGGTGAGCCGAAGATTAAAGTTGGAGAAAAAGCACCTCTGATAACACCTGATTTGGAAAAGGCAAATAAGGAGGGGAAGGTGATTGCCCTTATGCTGGGTTATCAAACTCACTGCCCGTGGTGTGACAGAATGGATAGATATATCCGCCATGTGATGGAGGAGACAAAAAATTTTGATAACAGAGTGGTCTTCAGCAGGTGGCAGGTAGAACATGCTAAAATGATTCCACCTCCTGATGAGGGGGTTAAATTGAAGGAGGCTTTTGGTACAGAAGGGCAGCCGTGGCTGTTCTTAATAGATAAGGAAGGAATAGTGCGTTATGTTTATAAGCAGTTTGTCAGCGGGGATAAGTTTGAAAGGTCAATATATGAAATTCTGGGAGAAAAAAAGGATGTTCCAGTTTTTGATAAATAAAGTCACAAGTTGCAAGTTGCAAGTTGCAAGTAATGTCATTCTGAGGCGAAGCCGAAGAATCTCTTATATCTTGTTTCTTGCATCTTGCATCTTGCATCTTGCATCTATCCATGCTGAAGAGATGTTAAAGACCTCAAAAATTAAAGTTGGTGATAAAGCCCCCCTTACAGATTCTCTTAAAAAACCTCATGAGGATGGAAAGGCGATTGTCTTGTTCCTACTTTCCAATCCGATGCAGTGTGAGAAATGTGAGGAGTTGAGTCAGCTTATAAAAGAAGAGACAGAGAAATATAAAGATAGTGTCGTTTATATTTCCAAAGGAGGAGAGGATATAAGAGGAGCTATTGATGAAGAGACCATTCAATTGAAGAAACTCTATGGCTTTGTAACTGTCGGGCAGCCGTGGACATTTATAATTGATAGGGAAGGAATTTTAAAGAAAATATTTATTGGTCAGATAAGTAAGGAAGAGCTTAATGATGCCATTAAGCAGGCAATAGAAAAAAAGACTTCAGGGGGGAATGTAAGGGAGTTTACCTTTGTAGTAGCAGAAGGGAATATCGAGCTTAATGGCACAAAATTTTCAGTATGGACATACAACGGGACGGTCCCAGGTCCAGAGATTAGAGTAAAAGAAGGCGATACAGTCAGGGTAAAGCTGCAAAATAAAAGTGCTGCAAAGCACGGCATGTTTTTTCACGGACTCCATGTCCCTCCTAAAGTTGCAATGCAGGAGGAGGTGGCTGTTGAGCCGGGTTATGAGTATGTATATGAATTTGAGGCAAAGCCCAGTGGAACCCATCTTTACCACTGCAGCTACAACATGGCAGAACATCTTGACAGGGGATTGTATGGGGCTTTTATTGTGGAGGCAAAGGATGACGGAAAATTTGATAAAGAATTTGTCTATATAATAGATGACTGGAATAGCAAGGCTGCAAAAGGGGAGAGTCATCACGGAATGGGGCATCCGAGAGACATGATGGATTCCGATATTACAACAATAAACGGCAAGTCAATAACGGGCAGTCCTGTAGTAATGGAGGTAAAGGTAGGGGAAAGGATAAGAATAAGATTGGCAA
>JACRGN010000353.1 GCA_016234205.1 Nitrospinota bacterium
ATCCTTCTGCTCATACCGGTGTAAATACCGCCGAAATGTCCGATCACAAACCCCCAACAGCCTTGCCGCTTCTTCCTGCGTTAATCTCCTCTTCTTCCAACCCTCATATGCTTCTTCAAATCTCATCTTCCGCACCTCCTGTAGTATTTCTGTCTTCTTCATGAATGGCTCCTCTTATACATCCATTCTAACAGGACAGTTTATGTGCTACAGTTATGGACAGTTTATCTGCTCGCTACACAGAGGAATTTTCTGGATTGACATTCAAAATTTATAGTTATATATTAAAAACAAGGCTAAACACGAAATCTGATTTTGGATTTTGGGTAAAATCGCAAAGTCGCCTGAAAGACAAGGCCAGAGGCAATTTTGCGACGCAACCGTATATCACCAATACGGTGAGGAGCAAAATTGATGATAACGCAGTATTTCAGGATGAATCTGCGATTTTAAATTCCGCTAAAGCGGAATTTGGTGCTAAAGCACAAACACTGATTAGCCGATATATTTTAGTAGCAAAGGAGAAAGATGAATGAAGATTAAACCGGATAATCCAATAAAGAATATCATTCCTGTTTCAGGAGACAAATCAAGCCCTGCCAGGATTAACAAACAAGATGAAAAAGGTTTTGAGAAGTTTTTGGAAGAGGCGAAGGCGGCAGGACAGGGATTTGAGGTTGGAGGAACTAAACAATACACAGAGGTTGTTCAGCACATTCTTAAAAGCACCCAGCCGACAGGACTTCAGGTATTAAGAAAAAATGCAGTCCATTCATTGGAAAAACTGTTTGCGACAATGGATATGTACAAAAATGCCTTACATAATGACAGGATAGATTTCAGCAGGATGCATACAGTTGTTGCCGATATGAACAAGGAAAAAGATGAGATGCTTTCTGCAATGCTTGAGCTTCCAGAGGGCGATAACCTCAAGGATATAATGACAGGTGCTGCAGTATTGGTATTAAACGAGACAAATAAATACTACAGAAACTACATGTATTAAATCAGGCAGCGGCAGCAGGGGCTGTCTCGCATATTTCAAAATAAGATTTCATCTCTCCAACCAGCTCTAAAATATTTTCCCTGACAGAAGCCTCAATATTGTAAAGCCTAATCTTTATTCCGTATTTTTCCAGAATAGAGCCTATCTTTTTGTTGAAGATTATATTTAAGGCTGCAGGGTTAATATAGCGGACATTTTTAAAATCAAGCCCGATATCAATCTTTCCCTTTTTCACTGCCATTAATATCTTTTTTCTTAACCTCTTTGCAGTAATATTATCCAGAACCCCTTCCAAATCAATCAATAGAGCCTGTAATTTTTCATTCTTCTTTATCTGTACCTTAAGAAAATAATCAATTTTGTCCATCGCCTCCTGTGCCCTGTCCTTAACTATCTCTATTGCATGCGGAATCAGGTTTTCAGTAGCCGTTGTTGGTATAGTTTTATTTAGGGTGGTAAGCAGACCTGATAGAGGCGAAAGTTTCCCTTCGGGGAGTCTGTTCACCATTCGTCTGAAACCTACATTCAGAAAGAGCGTGCTTAAAAAACGATTCTGCTCAAAGTGCAGCAGCCTCTTTGCTATAGAGGGGATTGAATAAAACTGCTGAAATGCCCACCAATATCCTTCCTGAAGCCTTTCCGGACTTATATTCTTCGGTTTAAAAAGGACATGCCCTCCGTTATATTTCCCCCAATCTCTCTCTATGATTCTGCCTTCAGACTCCAATTTCTTTGACCATACAGTACCCGGAAGGGGTGTCAATATATAGAATGTGGCAACATCCACCTTATTTTTCTCTAAGAATTTTATTGTTCTTTCAAAGACACCCTCGTCGTCATTATCAAACCCGAATATTATGCTGGCAGTAATGGCTATACCGTGGTCATGGAATATCTTTATTGCGTCCTCATACTTATCAACATTATTGAAGGTCTTTTTTATCTGGGCTAAATTATCCGTAGATAATGTCTCTATGCCTACAAACATCCCGCCGCAGCCGGATTTTTCAGCCAGTTTCATCAACTCAAGGTCTTTTGTCATTGTGAGGCTTGCCTGACTCCCCCATCTTATTTTCAATGGTGCAAGCTTTCTGAAAAACTCCTTTGCATATTTTGGATTCCCTGCAATATTGTCATCCACAAATGCAACAAAGCTGCTATCTATTGTTTCTACCTCTTTAATTACATCATTAACAGGCCTCTGTCTATAACTCCTTCCAAAGAAATCTGTAACAGAGCAGAATTCGCATGAGAACGGACATCCCCTTGTAGTCTGGACAGTATTCCCTATATTATAGGACTTTATTTTTAAAAGGTCTCTCCTCGGATGAGGCAGATTTTCAAGACTGCACGGCTTGGCTGCCTTATATATCTTTTTAAGACTTCCAATTTTAAAATCATCAATCACATTCTGCCAAACACCTTCTGCCTCCCCGACAACCACAGTATCGGCATTTTGCAGTGCCTCATTAGGCACTGCGGTAGGATGAATTCCACCTAAGACCACCTTTACGCCTCTATTTCTAAATTTCCTTGATATCTCATAAGCCCTCGGTGCATGTGCTGTCATTACGGTTAGCCCGACCATGTCAACATCTATATTAAAATCTATATCATCCAGATTTTCATCAATTATTGATACATCAACATCCTTTGGCGTGAGTGCCGCTACCATTGCAAGGGAAAGCCTCGCAAACCAGAAGGACCTCGCCTCCTTCTTTGAATGCTTCATATAAATATCTGTCTCTGCTGGTGATATTAAAACTAATCTCATAAAAAAACCTCCTTCTAATCCTTATTAAAAATAAATTATAACACAAAACTTACATTAAAACAATTGTGAATAGGGAAAATTTTGCTTGAGGAATATATTATGTTATACTTGATAAAAATTCACACTTTTTAAGAAGGTCCCAAAATCCGATTTAGGATTTTGGGTAAAATCGCAAAGTCGCCTGAAAGACAAGGATAGAGGTAGTTTTGCGACGCAACCGTATATGACCAATACGGTGAGGAGCAAAATTGACGATAACGCAGTATTTCAGGATGAATCTGCGATTTAAATTCCGCTAAAGCGGAATTGGGAGAGGGTTATATGGCTGAGGATTTTGGGGTAACAAAGATTGCAAACCAGATTTTGTCTGCCAAAGAGACAAGACTAAAGGCACAGATTGATGCAGGTGTAAAAAAAACAGCTTTAGCCCAACAGAAAAAGAGCGGGAGTAATTTAATAAAATTAATCAAAGGCTCTAAAATAGATATAAAGATTTAAAATGAATAATCAATTTTTAAAGGCGTGCAGAAGAGAAAAGACAGATTACACACCTGTATGGCTGATGCGTCAGGCAGGCAGATACATGGAGGAGTACAGGGCGATAAGGAGTAAACATTCCTTTTTAACAATGTGTAAAACCCCTGAACTGGCTGCAGAGGTTACTCTCCAGCCTGTTAAAAAACTCAATGTTGATGCGGCAATAATTTTTGCAGATATACTCCTGCCATTGGAGGGGATGGGGATTAAATTGGAGTTTGCCCATAATGAGGGTCCTGTTATACATAATCCTGTCAGAAACCAGTCCGATGTTAATTCAATTCGTCTTATAGAGCCTGAGAGGGATATTCCTTTCTTAATGGAGGCTATAAAAATCGTCAGAAGGGAGTTGAATGGAAAGATTCCACTTATAGGTTTTTCAGGTGCACCATTTACAATTGCCAGCTATATAATTGAAGGTGGGCATTCAAGAAATTATATTAATACAAAGTCCCTTATGTACAATAACCCTTCCTTATGGCATACACTGATGGATAAAATTGCAAAGATAATCATAAGCTATCTAAAGGCTCAGATAGATGCAGGTGCTCAAGTAGTCCAGTTGTTTGATAGCTGGGTTGGGTGTCTATCGCCTTTTGATTATGAGAAGTTTGTAGCCCCATACTCAAAACAGGTTATTGATGGAATAAAACTTGTGGTGAGCAAAGCAAACTCAGTAGATTCTATCCCGGTTATCCACTTCGGCACTGATTCATCCACTATCCTTGAATTAATGAAAAAGGCGGGCGGGGATGTAATCGGAGTGGATTGGAGGATAGAGTTGGATATTGCATGGAAGAGATTGGGTTATGATGTTGCAATCCAGGGAAATTTAGACCCTGTGGTCCTGTTTGCCAAACCAAAAGAGATAGAGAAGCGTGTAAAATATGTTCTTGATAAGGCAGGCAGAAGACAAGGACATATATTCAATCTCGGTCATGGCATTCTCCCTAATACACCTGTTGAAAATGTAATAACCCTTATAGATACTGTTCATAAATATAGTAAGAAATGATTGCCGTTCTTCTCCTCGCATTTGGCTGTCCTGATTCCATTGAATCTATAGAGCCGTTTATCACTAATGTGATGAATGGCAGAAAACCTTCCCCTAACCAACTACAGAAAATCAAAGAGAGATATTTGATGATTGGCGGTCACTCCCCTTTACTTGATATAACTAAAAGACAAGCAGAGGCACTTGAAAAAATTTTAAATGCAACTAATGAGTTAACTCCAAAACTCCTCAACTCCAAAACTCCAGAACTTTTTCGGGTATTTGTAGGGATGAGGTACTGGCATCCTTTTATCAAAGATACCTTAAATGAAATAAAAAATTCAGGGGCAGAGAACATTGTGGCTTTAGCAATGGCTCCACATTATTCAAAAATCAGTACTGGTAATTATATTAAGGATGTAAATATTGCAAAAACTGAACTCAATATAGATACAGATATCTCATTTATAAATAACTGGCATACCCACCCGCTCTTTCTTGAAGCAGTTGCAGAGAAAATTAAAAATGGGATTTCAAATTTTCCCCCCCTAATGCCCTCTCCCTTACGGGGAGAGGGCAAGGGTGAGGGGGTTCAGGTCATATATAGTGCCCATAGTCTTCCAAAACAGCTCATGTTAGAGGATGACCCTTATGCAAAACAACTTAACGAGACTATAGAAGGTATTATCAAACTTACAGGAGATATTTCATGGCATCTCGGATTTCAGAGTAAAGGGATGAGTCCGGGTGAGTGGCTTGAACCAACAGTAGATTCAATACTTGATAAATTATCAAAGGATGGAAAAAAGTATATCCTGATTGTACCTGTAGGTTTTGTCTCTGATAATATCGAAACCTTATATGACATTGACATTGTATATAAAGGAATGGCAGAATCTCTCGGCATGATATTCCACAGAACCGATTCCCTCAACGATTCTCCAAAGTTCATTGAATCCTTATCATGTATTATAAGAGACCACTTAAAGCAGGTTGTATAAAACCAATCGCTCCATCTTTTGCTACAGTGTAAAATTTATTAAAAATAATTCTTGACAAATTTACATAGGTATATTACTCTTTTTCATAAGTAATCTAATGGGCATAAAAATTAAGATGGAGAGGAAGAGGGCTGATGATGTTACAGGGCTTATTGGTTCTACCCCATTAATAAGACTCAATAAAATTGTCCCTGAGAATTATGCCAATATCTATGCAAAGGTAGAGTATTTTAATCCCGGCGGGAGCGTAAAGGATAGAATAGCCCTGAGCATGGTGGTAAATGCAGAAAAAAAGGGGCTGCTGAAAAAAGGGGGCACCATCGTTGAGCCTACAAGCGGCAATACCGGAATAGGGCTTGCAATGATAGCGGCAGTAAAGGGCTACAAATTAATCCTTACAATGCCTGAGACAATGTCAATGGAAAGAAGGCATCTGCTTCAGGCTTACGGCGCAGAGCTTGTTCTGACTGAAGGCAAGAG
>JACRGN010000354.1 GCA_016234205.1 Nitrospinota bacterium
CTGGGAGATTAAGTCCAAAGAGGGTGAAGCCATTACCCTCGGTAATATTGGGACTATTTATGAAGACATGGGCAGACCCGATGAGGCTTTAAAATATATTAGTAATGCCCTTCAATACTGGCGGCAAATAGATAACATTAAAGAGGAGGCAAAATATTTGAAGATAATGGGTGATATCTATTTATCGAAAGAAAAGATTGAAGATGCTGTGTATTTATACAGGGATGCTATTGATATTTATGAGGAACTTAAGGATAATGATAAGGTTAGGGAACTCAAAGAAAAGGTCAATTCCCTAATTTCTGAAGAATCAATTGCCTGATTAAATATGATTAAAAAAATAGGTGTTATTGCTAAAACACAGCATAGCAAGGCAGGAGAGTCATTAAGAGTCCTTATTAAATGGCTCAAAGACAGGAATATTGAGATTTATCTTGATAAGGAGACATCAGGAATCATTGGTGAAAAATCTCAATATAAAAGGGCTGATATACCTTCAATAGCTGAACTTATAATTGTCCTTGGCGGTGACGGCACTCTGCTTTCTGTTGCCAGGCTTATAGAAGAAAATAATGTCCCTATATTGGGTGTAAATTTAGGTGTCCTTGGATTCCTAACTGAGATTACAATTGGGGAACTCTACCCTGCACTGGAAAAAATTATTTCTGGAGATTTTACAATAGAAGACAGGATAATGCTTGATGCCTGTATATACAGAGAGGGCAAGATAGCCGCAAATTACTGCGCCTTTAATGATGTGGTAATAAATAGAGGCGCTATTGCAAGGATTGTAGATTTAGAGATAAAGATAAACGGCTTATATGTTACAACCTACAGGTCTGACGGGCTTATCATCTCCACACCAACAGGCTCTACTGCATATTCACTGGCAGCAGGCGGGCCTATAGTCTATCCTACAATGAATGCCCTCATACTATCCCCTATCTGCCCGCATACCCTTACAAACAGGCCAATTGTTATACCTGATGATGTAAAGACTGAGATAAATCTTGTAACACCAAATGAGGATGTGCTTGCAACTATGGATGGTCAGGTAGGATACTCTCTTAATTACCGTGATACGATTGAGATAAAGAAGGCAAAAAATACAATAAAACTTATACAGGCACCCGGAAAAAACTACTATGATGTTCTTAGAAAAAAATTAAAGTGGGGGGAGAGACTATAGCGAAGCGAAGGGAGAACGAGAAAACTCACTTGCACTTCTGGCGTGCGGCTTGCGGCACTTTGCAAGGCGCATGACAAAAAAGCGTCAAGTGGAGCGGCTTGTTAGCTGAAAGTTTTAATTCGTTCCTGCCACTTTTTTGGGTCGCGATTTAAGTGCATTATTGCAGTGACAAGGATAAACTCTTGCCGAGTTTGATACAAAACTCCGTAAGGAAATCTATTGGTAATACATCGTCTTGAACGGCTGGATATAAGGGGCCATGCGTCGGGAAAGGATTTAATACGGTCAAATGTGTTATTAACCTCTGCTGCGAATTCGTAGCCGAGGCCGGGACACTGCTCGTTATAGTAGTCTACAGTCTCTGCGAATTCTTGCTCAGCGCAGGAGATAACACGGATTTTCATCGTTTGTTTATCCGCTCGAATACGGCTTCAACAGAATCTGCCTCAATCTGTCCAGCATCGAATGCGTCAATCCTTGATTCCGATTCAGCGGCCCAAAGAGCATCAATCCGTTCATCATGACTTTTAT
Source organism: Nitrospinota bacterium (assembly GCA_016234205.1). Classification (GTDB taxonomy): domain Bacteria; phylum Nitrospinota; class Nitrospinia; order UBA9942; family UBA9942; genus UBA9942. The sequence continues at coordinate 1,721 of JACRGN010000354.1, forward strand.
CAAAGCTGTGAAAAAGTTCGTCTATTAATTCCGCCCTCTCCACCGGTTTAAGGCGAAGGGCTTCTTTAAGTATTGTTTGAGTTGCACTTGTCATATAAGTTAAGACCTCCATTTTACTAAGATATCAGATAGATTAAAGCATATCAGTTCATTGGATGGGTGTCAATAATCTTGCGACCTTGCACCATTTCCATTCGTAAGAACAAGGCATAAAGCTAAGGGGCGCGGCGATTTTATGCCGCGTCCCTCTTGAGCGACTTGTTATGTGGCTAATCGCCTTTGCTATTTGAACCTTGACTCGTTGATTGTTCTTCTAAGTCCCTTTTCTTTCCAATTCTGTAAGCGTCAACTACACCAAGAATCCAGCAAACAATTATCAGTAACAAGATGGAATTGAATACTATACTGTCGGAATTCGTGGATGATTGAGTAACAGCGTTTAAAATAGCATCCACATTGATTGTGCCACCCGCCAACTCAATCTGTTTGAGTATGGAAAAAGCTTGTTGTACTGCTTTCGCTACGACGATAAAAAGGCAGGCCAAAACGATAAGCATCAGGATCACACCTCGTCTATAGCGTTTTAGAACGACCTGACCAATGCCAGGGAATACCAATCCCGATAGAAGTGCTGCTTTTAGCGAGTTGCTCATGATAGCCAGGCTCCAGTTATTGTAACACGATAGAACTCACCCGCTAAAAAGCGCCAGTTTTTTGGTCGGGTGCAGTGATTGGTCAGGCAATTTTCTGTAAAGCGTTTACAAACTCTCTGCCAGAAAGTGGAGAAGGTAGTGGCTTACTATCCTGCCGATAAAGCTTTATTGTTTCTTCTATAATCTGGCATAATTCGTC
>JACRGN010000350.1 GCA_016234205.1 Nitrospinota bacterium
AGGATTGGAGTTACAGTAACCACCGTCTCCAGATGGGAAAGGGGGGATTGCCTGCCAAAATCAAGGGTAGTAATTGAAAAGGTAAAGAGGCTTAAAAGTTCGGTTAACTGAAAGGAGGAAATTTAATGAATAAGTTAAAAATTTTTGCAGTTGTAAGTATATTGTGTCTTTCATTTTCTGGTATCTCAAGGGCAGAAGATGCACCTAATATTATAAAGGATATAAAGGTGAATGGGTTTGTCTCCACATCTTATAACCATAATCTCAACGACCCTGATACGAGGAAGGTGAATTATCGTCCCTTTAATGAAAATGCAAATAGTTTTAACCTTGATGTGGCAGAGCTTGTGTTTCAAAAAGAGGCTGCCGAGGCAGGTGATATAGGTTTCAGGACAGATATTATGTATGGTTATACAATACCAAAGGCTATCCGCTCCACATGGCCAGGTGTAACCCAGAGTGCTGATGATGATTTTGATATTCAGCAGGCTTATGTGAGGTATGTTGCACCTATAGGAAACGGACTTACACTTGATATGGGAAAATGTATTACAGAGATGGGTGCAGAGGTTATTGAGGGATACGATGCATGGAATTACAATTACTCCCGTTCTCTATTATTTTATTATACCATCCCATTTACCCATACTGGACTCCGGGGAACATACAAGTTTAATGATGTGGCTACCCTTACAGGGGAGATTCTAAATGGATGGGATAATGTGATTGATAATAATAAGGGAAAGAGCTATTGTGCCCATCTTATGCTGATGCCTGTAAGCAATACCATGATTAATCTAAAATACATGGGTGGCCCGGAGCAAACCAATAATGATACTAATAATAGAAGTGTCTTTGATGTAAATCTCACAGCAACCCTGTTTGAACGTTTAACCCTTAATTTTGATTATGTCAACGGGAGTGAACAGAAGGACCCCAATAATGTTGTAACTGCAAATGGAGACAGTAAATGGTCAGGACTTGCAGGTGTTGTCAGGTATGCTGCCAGTGACAGATATGCCATTAATATCAGGGGAGAGACATTTAAAGACGAGGATGGTGCAAGGACAGGGACAAAACAAGATATGTGGGAGGTTACAGTCACCCCTGAATTTACTGTAAAGAAGAATTTGGTCATTAGACCCGAATACCGCTACGACGTATCTGATAAAGAGGTGTTTGATAAAGGTAAAACAACAGACCCGAAGGTAAAGAATCAGAGTACTGTGGCGGTTAATGTATTTTTCTATTTTTAAGGTCTGTTCGGGGAACAGACCCTACTGTAGGGTGCGTTCCCCTGAACACACTCTTATTAAAGGGAGGTGAAAAAAATGAAAAAGATTGAGGCGATTATAAAGCCTTTTAAGTTAGATGAGGTTAAGGATGAGCTTAATAAGGTAGGCGTGCAGGGAATAACGGTCAGTGAGGTAAAGGGATTTGGAAGGCAGAAGGGTCACACAGAGCTTTATCGCGGTGCAGAGTATGTGGTTGATTTTCTGCCAAAGGTAAAGCTTGAGATTATTGTTACTGATGATGTGGCTGAGAAGGTGGTCCAGACTATTATGAATACTGCAAAGACAGGCAGGATAGGGGATGGGAAAATATTCGTATCTAATCTTGAAGACGCAATCAGGATAAGGACAGGTGAGAGAGGAAAGGATGCAATCTGAACATATATTACACGGAATGTCATTCCGAACGAAGTGAGGAATCTCAGTTTTGAGATTCTTCGGGCTTCGACCTCAGAATGACAGCTCTAAAAGAGGGGGGATTTAAAAATGATTCTTAAAAAGTATTTTTATGTAGTGCTTATTTTGTTAGCACTGACAACTTTTGGTGTTGTAGGGGCTTTTGCCGAAGAGGCTGTCCAGCAGGCAGCGCAGAAAGGCCCGAGTCTGGATGAGATAGTATCAGTAAATAAGATTGCCCTTGACACAATTTGGGTTTTAATCACAGCTTTCCTTGTTTTCTGGATGAATGCAGGATTTGCTCTCGTCGAATCGGGGTTGTGCAGGGCAAAGAATACAGTAAATATACTTGCTAAAAATTTTATTGTATTTGCCATATCCTCTATAGCCTTTTACATTATAGGCTGGGGGATTATGTTTGGAGATGGAAACCCATTTTTTGGGATACAAGGCCTTTTTTTACTCACCGGGGCTGATAACAGCCCTGCCACAGGAGATGCATATAAAGGTGTTTACTCTGCTATTAACTGGACAGGCGTTCCGCTTTATGCAAAATTCTTTTTCCAGCTGGTTTTTGCAGGGACAGCAGCTACTATAGTATCCGGGGCAGTGGCAGAAAGGATAAAGTTCATAAGTTTTATAATCTTCTCTTTCGTAATAGTGGGCATCATATATCCTATAACCGGTCACTGGATATGGGGTGGTGGATGGCTGGCAAAGATGGGGATGTTTGATTTTGCAGGTTCTACAGTAGTTCACTCTATAGGTGGTTGGGCAGCTTTAGCAGGTGTAATTGTTTTAGGACCGAGGATAGGGAAATATACAAAAGATGGGAAAGTAAAGCCAATTCCTGGGCATAATATGTCTACTGCCACACTTGGGGCACTTATACTCTGGCTTGGGTGGTTTGGATTTAACCCGGGGTCTACCATGGCTGCAGATGCCAATGCTATTGCCAGAGTAGCCTTGACTACCAATACGGCAGCGGCTGCTGCTACCTTAACCGCTACAATTACAGCATGGCTTATGCTGGGCAAACCCGATCTTTCTATGATATTAAACGGCACCTTAGCCGGTCTTGTGGCTATAACTGCCCCTTGTGCATTTGTAAGTGTGCCCAGCTCTTTAATCATAGGCCTTATAGCAGGCGTAATAGTTGTTTTGGCTGTTGTAATGTTTGATAAATTACTATTGGATGACCCGGTTGGTGCATTGTCTGTCCATCTGATAAACGGGACATTCGGGACATTTGCTCTGGGTTTATTTGCCGAAGACAGGTTTATGCCAGGAACTACTGGAAATGGACTCTTTTTTGGAGGAACAAAGCTGCTAATTGCCCAGATAACGGGCATTATTGGCGTAGGGGTCTTTACCTTTCTGATTAGTATTGTTGCCTGGTATATTATAAAGGCAGTTGTTGGTCTAAGGGTAAGTGAAGAAGAAGAGATAATAGGTCTTGATATAGGCGAGCATGGTGTTGAGGCATACCATATAGTTGGAGGAGAAGAAAGAATATAAGGGCTATTAGTAAGCTGCCTTCTTTCTAAAAAGCACAGCGGTGTATTTTATATTTTCAAGGCAAAGATGACTTCTCTTTGATGTGTGATTAGTAAGGTTTAATTCCCCGACGCTCTGCGTCGGGGAGCATGTCATTTTAAAAGGGCAAGTCAGGATTATAAGGCTTAAGTAGTTCCCCAAACCCACCTACTACTGCCGTTTGTCCGACTTGCCCTAAGGGTATTAATTACATAAGAAAGGGTATTTGTCAAATATTATTTGTTCATGGATAGAAAATTATAAAACCCTGAAACACTAATTTCACGAATATACGAATGGTACGAATAAAAACTAAAATTAAAAGTAAAAATATTTTCTATTATTGGGAATTATTCGTGTAATTAGTTTCATTCGTATTATTCGTGTTCAGGTTTTTGTTATTTGTGGTTAATTTACAACTCAGATGGGAGGAAGGGGAGAGTTGGTTAAGGGTCTGCGACAAAAAAGTAGGTATATTTGACTTTCTCCTTTAATTTGAGTATAATCTGAATGCCCTATGGCAATCAGATTAACAATTAAAAGGAGGAAGGATTATGCAAGAAGCGATTAAAGATATGGAGCTTCAAAAA
>JACRGN010000053.1 GCA_016234205.1 Nitrospinota bacterium
ATGGCTTCCCAACAAGGTGAAAAAAGACAGCAGGGTGATTGTCTATTATTCAGGACACGGCGCCCCTGAACCAAAAACAGGAGACGCCTATATTGTCCCATTTGACGGCGACCCGAATTATCTTGAGGTTACAGGTTATCCGTTAAAGAGGCTTTACGACAAACTTGGCAAACTGCAAGTTGCAGAGGTTGTTGTGCTTCTTGATTCATGTTTTTCAGGCGCAGGCGGCAGGAGCGTTCTTGCAAAGGGCGCAAGACCATTGGTGATGATGACAGAGGGTGTAGTCATATCGCAAAATATGACGGTTCTATCGGCAACACAAGGCACACAGATTTCCACATCATCACCTGAGAAAGGGCACGGAATTTTTACATATTATGTTCTGAAGGCAATCAAGGATGGCAAGAAAAATATTGTGGAGATTTATGAATACATTAAGCCGTTGGTTGAAGACGAGGCAAAGACATTGAATGTCCAGCAAAGCCCAAGCATAAGCCCCGATGCGGAGAAGATAAGGGGAAGGTTTGGGTTGAGGAAATGAAGATATATTTTAGCAGGCATGCAAGAAGGCAGATGAAGTGGAGGGACAATGAAGATTGAATACGATAAAGAGGTTGATGCACTTTACATCAGAATTCAAGAAAAAAAAGTTTCGCATACCAAAGAAATAGAGGAAGGCATAAATCTTGATATTGATGAAGATGGAAAGGTTATTGGTCTTGAGATTATAGGGGCGGCAGAGAGATATAAACTGGAAGACATCTTCAACCTTTCTACTGAAAATTTGATATTGGAAAAGGCAACCTAAAAACATTGAGTGTAAAATGAATAAAATTGCAATAACGATATTTAAATTTAGTATAATTAAATAAAGGGGGATAGATATGCAGACAGCTAAACAAGAGGTAAGTAATCTGCTCAACCGCTTACCCGATGACTGTTCTTTGGAGGATATTCAATATCATCTTTATGTTATCCAGAAAATTGAGCGTGGACTGAAAGATGTAGAAGAAGGGCGGATTTATACACAGGAAGAAGTTGAGAAGATGATGGCAAAATGGACAAAGTCAATTTGATATTATTAGAAAGGCAGAAAGAGAAAAGTGGGAAATTGGATGAAATATAAAGCATGAACCAATACATTGACCAGTTCAAAAAATATCTTCATGCGGAGAAGAATGTATCAGTACATACATTAAGAAATTATTCCATTGATATGGAGCAGTTTGAGAAGTTTTTAACAACGACAAATCTATGCCCTGATGAAAGTGGAAGTGATATTGATATAAAAAAGATAGATAATGTGGTTATTAGAACATTCTTAGGCAGTCTCCATAAGGAAGGGAATTGCAATAATTCAATGGCGAGGAAGCTGTCAACATTGAGGACATTTTTTAAATATCTCTGCCGCGAGGGTTATATACAAAAAAATCCTGCACGGTTGGTAGCAACTCCTAAGGTGCCAAAAAAGATACCTTCGTTTATGCCGATAGACGAGGCATTCAGGTTAATGGATATACCTGACAGCAAGACCCTCTCCGGTTTAAGGGATAAGGCAATACTTGAGACCCTTTATGGTGCAGGCATACGAATAAGCGAACTTGTCTCCCTAAATGTGACTAATGTGGATTTGGAGAGGGGGTATATAAGGGTATTTGGTAAAGGGAGGAAGGAGAGGATAGTTCCGCTTGGGGGTAAGGCGTGTGAGGCTATTAGGGTATACTTAAATAAAATTCATAATTCAAAATTCATAATTCAAAATTCATGTAATGGGGCACTTTTCTTAAATCTGCGCGGAGGAAGGTTGACATCGAGGAGTGGATGGAATATTGTAGATAAGTATGCAAGGAGGGGGGCGATTAAGAGGCATATAAGTCCTCACTCTCTGAGACATACATTTGCTACCCATCTTTTGGAGGGTGGGGCTGATTTGAGGGTGATTCAAGAACTCCTGGGGCATTCAAGTTTATCAACGACGCAGAAATATACCCATGTGAATCTTGACCAGTTGATGAAGGTGTATGATAAATCGCATCCGAAGGCATAATAAAGTATCAAAGTGTCAGAGTATCAGAGTGTCAGAGACTCAAATTCTATGCTTTGATACTATGACACTATGACTCTTTGACACTATAAAAATTATGTTTCACGCAACTACAATATTACTTATAAGACATAACGGCAAGGTGGTCGTTGCCGGTGATGGGCAGGTGACCTTCGGCAACACTGTCATAAAGCACAAGGCAAGGAAGGTAAGAAGGCTCTATAATGACAAGATAATTGCCGGTTTTGCAGGAGCTGCAGCGGATGCCTTTACACTCTTTACAAAATTTGAAGAGAAGCTGGAAAAATTTAACGGTAATATAACAAGGGCAGCAGTTGAGCTTGCGAAGGACTGGAGGACTGACAGGGTGTTGAGGAGACTTGAGGCACTTCTTGCTGTTGCCGATAAGGATTCTTCCTTTATTATATCAGGGACAGGGGATGTTATAGAGCCTGATGATGGTGTTGTCGGTATAGGCTCAGGAGGTGCGTATGCACAGGCTGCTGCCAAGGCATTATCAATGCACTCAAATCTGGACGCAAAGATGATTGCTGAAGAGGCAATGAAGATAGCGGCTTCACTCTGTATCTATACAAATGAGAATATAGTTATTGAGGAACTATAAAGAGGAGAACACGAATTACACGAATATACGAATGACACAAATTAAAGAATTTAAGAGTCAAAATTAGAATAAAATACTATTCTGACTTCTAATGCTTTTAATATTCGTGAAATTCGTCCATTCGTGAGATTCGTGTTCCAGATTTAATATGGAAATGCTTGCTAAAAAAATAGAAGAAAAGCCTGTTGAAAAGGTGCTTGACAAAGAGGCGCAACTGACCCCTAAGAGAATAGTTGGGGAATTGGATAAATACATTATAGGGCAGAAGAATGCAAAGAGGTCTGTTGCCATTGCATTGAGAAACCGCTGGAGGAGACAGCAACTCTCTCCTGAACTAAAGGAAGAGGTAGCACCTAAGAATATAATAATGATAGGGCCTACAGGTGTTGGAAAGACAGAGATAGCAAGAAGGCTTGCGAGACTTACCAACTCTCCATTTATTAAGGTAGAGGCATCTAAATATACAGAGGTAGGCTATGTTGGAAGGGATGTGGAATCCATGGTCAGAGACCTGACAGAGGTCTCAAAGAATATGGTGAGGGAGGAGAGGGCAGCGGAAGTCAGCGAAATGGCAAAGGTTAATGCAGAGGAGAGGCTCCTTGACCTCCTTTTGCCTCCGCCGCCATCAGTCAAAAGAGGGGCAGACGAGAAGATGGAGATGGATGAATTAGGGCAGAGACATTATCAGGAGACAAGGGAAAAGTTCAGAAAATATTTGAGGGAAGGAAAACTGGATGAGAGGTCTGTTGAACTGGAGATAGAACAGAGAATGATGCCAATGGTTGAGATAGTTTCAAATGCCGGCATTGAAGACCTTGATATAAATATAAAGGATATGCTTGGGAGCATCATGCCTCAGAAAAAGAAGAGGAGAAAGGTAAAAGTATTGGAGGCACTTACAATACTGACTCAGGAAGAGGCACAGAAGCTCATAGATATGGATAAGGTTATAAAAGAGGCGGTAAACAGGGTTGAGCAGTCAGGGATAATATTTATTGATGAGATAGATAAAGTTGCCGGCAGAGAATCGGGGCATGGTCCTGATGTATCAAGAGAAGGGGTTCAGAGAGACCTCCTTCCGATTGTAGAAGGCTCTACAGTAAGTACTAAATACGGTGCAGTTAGGACTGATCATATCCTATTTATTGCGGCAGGTGCATTCCATGTATCAAAGCCATCTGATTTAATTCCTGAACTTCAGGGCAGGTTTCCAATAAGGGTAGAGCTTGATTCTCTCGGCAAGGAAGAATTTATAAGAATACTCACAGAGCCGCAGAATGCTCTTATTAAGCAGTATGTGGAGCTTTTAAAAACAGAGGGTGTGGAGATAAATTTTGTTGAAGATGCGATTGCAGAAATATCATCAATAGCGGCGCTGGTAAATAATAGGATGGAGAACATAGGTGCGAGGAGGCTCCATACCATAATGGAGAGGCTATTAGACGATATATCCTTCAGCGCCCCTGACCAGAAGGAGAAAAAATTTACAATAGATGCAAAATATGTAAGAGAGAGGCTTCAGGATGTGATTAAGGATGAGGATTTGAGCAGGTATATCCTCTAAAATAAAAAGTTAATCAGCCACAGACTAACACAGACTAAAACAACAAAAAAAGAGATTAAGGAGAAATGGAGAAAGAGGGGAAAAAGGGGGAAATACTTTTCTTTTTTTTATAACTCCTATTCCTTACGAATTAGTCCTGTAAGAGATGCTGCTGTCAAGGTTGAGAAAACCCATCCTAAGAGAATATGAAGCCAGAAATAAATCCGAAACCAAAAACCATACGGTTTAGATGCGTCAGGGAGCCAATAATCTTCTTGATGTAAATCCAGAAAAGGAACAAAGACATCCATAGAGTACATAATGGGATTAAACTGCGGGTATTCTGGCGGAATGGAGCGTTTTTCTTGAAAATCTTTACTCATATACACCCGCTCCTTTGAGGGCTGCATTACACTATAATTATTTGCCCAAGAGAATATAAAAATGCCGAATATCAGAAATACGATAATAATACCAACAGCCTTCAGCGGTTTGTAGCCGTGTCCGATAGTTTCACCCAAAAACCAGTTCCAGAACTTTGCTTTTCTGCTCAATTTTCCATATTTTCTGAGGTCTTCCTGTTTTGCAATCATAACCTCTCTTGCGTCTGATTCATGTCCAATCTGGCGGTATACCTTTGCCAACTGCTCATAAGGCTGTGTGCTGAAATATTTTTTATCCTGCAATCTAATCCACTGTATCCGTTTATCCGCTTCTGTTGGTGTATTACCCCCTCCAAATCCTTTATACTCAAATCCTGTAAGGATTAGGTTGTCCTGATTGGGCCAGCTATTTTCATCATCCACAAATTGCCCTACATTCATATAACTAAAATTAAAACGACCATTAGCTTTTTTTAGTTTATTCAAGAAAAAAACGCCGCCAATTTTTGCCCTTTCAGTAATTAAAACATACTTTCCTGCATCTTCAAAAGATGCCCCAGTGCAATCTAAATCTCCATTAATATTTGCACCAAGGAGTCGAATCACGCCTTTTGAGGTGATATTATTAAAAACCACACTATCTTTTGTAGAGAGTCTATCACCGATAAAGGAATAACCTTCTACACTTTCAAAAGATGCCCCAGTGCAACCTAAATTTCCATTAATTTTTGCACCAGGTAGTAAAATCGCACCTTTTGATGTGACATTATCTAAAAACACACTTCCCTTTGTTGTAAGTCCATCACCTCTAAAGGAATCACCTTCTGCATTTTCAAAAGATGCTCCATTACAGTTCAAATCTCCATTAATATTTGCACCAAGGAGTCGAATCACGCCTTTTGCAATAACTTTTTTTAAGACTAATGTTCCTTCAATATTGATTCTATCAGCAGTGAATGATTTTAAAAGACTTTTAAATAAATTTATTGTTTTTGTTTTTGCATCCATTAAAATGATTTCTTCCTCAATAAAACAATTCATGATTCTTAAAATATGAGGTATGGAGGCGCCTTCAAAATCAATAAATCCTGTGATTTTAGCTCCCCAAATTTGTATTCCCTTTGTGTGAATATTTTGAATGGCATCAGGGCTTGTGCAGAGCCAATAGAGGATTTCAGAACGGATTATTCGCTCATTGCCCCATTTGTCAGCCTTTTCAGGTTTATCAATTTCTTCCTCACCTCTTCTGAAATCTGCGGGGTCACCCTTCTGAACTGCTTCAAGAAGTCTTTCTTCTGCCGGCTTGATTCCATCTTTTAAATGTTCCGGCAATAAATCTATCAAATTTTTCATGGCTAAATATTACATTAAGAAGGCTGCACTTTCAAGCTATTATCTGTACACAAGGATCTAATAAATACACCCTTTTGTCACCCTGAGCAAAGCGAAGGGTCTTGCAGTTCATTGATTATATTATATTCTTCGCTACGCTTAGAATGACAGGTGACTGTATTTTTGTCATTTTACAACTGCCTTGTTTTAAAAAACCTTGAAATCCATAAGATTCTGTTAGATAATCCCTATCAGGTGATCAAAGGGAGATTTATCAATAGAATTGTGAGATATAAAAAAAGAGTAAAATGAGCAAAGAAAAATCTAATAGAGAAATGGATAAATTGGTTAAAAAGGCGGATGTGCTGCTTGAGGCTTTGCCTTATATAAAAAATCTTTTTAAAAAGACCATTGTCATAAAATATGGCGGGAGTGCAATGGTGGCAGAGGAATTGAAAAAGGGCTTTGCCCTTGATGTTATACTCCTTAAATATATAGGCATCAATCCTGTAATAGTTCATGGCGGCGGACCACAGATAGGGAAGACCCTTGAGAAGATGGGAAAGAAATCCCATTTTGTAGAGGGTTTGCGGGTTACAGATGAAGAGACTATTGATGTTGTTGAGATGGTTCTTGTCGGAAAGGTAAATAAGGAGATTGTCTCGCTGATTAACAGACATGGCGGAAAGGCAGTTGGCTTGAGCGGGAAAGACGGCGGATTGATAAAGGCTAAGAAATATAAGGTTGTAAAGTCATCCCCTGAAGCGAATAAAACTGAGATAATAGATATAGGTATGGTTGGAGAGGTAGAGTCAATAAATGCAGGTGTCCTTAATACCCTCGATGAAGGTGGATTCATTCCTGTTATAGCACCTGTCGGTGCAGGGGAAAATGGAGAGACTTACAATATAAATGCAGACTTTGTGGCAGGTGAGATTGCCGGAAGTCTTAAGGCAGAAAAACTTGTCTTATTAACAGATGAGGAAGGTGTAAAGGGAAAGGACGGCTCTCTCTTATCCACACTCAATAAAAAAGAGATTGATTATCTGATAAAAAAAGGTGTTATCAGGGGGGGTATGCTTCCAAAGGTTAAATGCTGCCTTGATGCACTTGAGTCAGGGGTTAAGAAGACCCACATAATAGACGGAAGAGTAAAGCATGCCATTCTTCTTGAGATTTTCACTGACGAAGGTGTCGGGACTCAGATTGTTGAGAATTGAAAAAAGGAATATCGGGCGATTGCTTTAAATCCAATATGCCTTTGGAATCAAGGCAAGGTTTGATAATCTGGTAAACATATTCGGATGAAATAACTTTTAGACAAACATTATCAGTGCATGGTGTTTTTCTATGGTTTGCGGCACTAACGCAAGGAGAGCATGCCATAGCTGCATAGATTGCCTTAGAATTCCCAAGAGAACCGTATAGTTTGGGGGTCTCAGGCCCAAAGATGACGAAGGACGGCAGGTCTAAAACTGCAGAAAAATGCCCCGGCCCTGAATCATTGGTTACCATGCAGTGTGAAATGGCATAAAGGGCTGGCAGTTCGTGAAACTTTGACTCCCCTGCAAAATTATAACACCGCTCGTTTTTAACAGAGAGGCGGAGTTTTTCAGCCTCTTCCCTTTCTCCGGCAGAACCCGTGATTAAAACAACTACATCGGGATAGTCATTTAAAATATATTGAATCAGTAATGAGAAATTTTCAGGCATCCATCGCCGCTGGATGAGCATCTCGCTGGCGTTGGGATTAATCAGGACAATTCGGTTTTTATCACGGCTGAACAAAGGACATAGTTTTTCAATTTTATTAATCATCTCTATCTTCTGCCTCTCTTCTATAGTTACTTTATCCAGACGAATTTCTTCATCAGCAATGAGGGTTTTGGAATAGGGGATTTCTCTATTATTGGAAAGCAGGGCATTGATGAGAGAAATAAAGTTTTTTGCAATATGGATATGAGGATTATACGATACCCTGTGTGTTAAAAAATCTCCGCGATATAATCCTTCGTTATGGTATCCGTAAAACCCCACGCGATTGATTGCACCGGACAGAATTGTCAGGAGGGCAGTAAATCTGGAAAATAATTCAAGGTCAAAAACAGTATCTATTTTTCTCACCCGAGTCCAAATCAGAAAACGTAGGGTATCAAAGATAAGGAGGGGTAAGGAATCTTCACGGATAGTAAAGATATTTTCTTCTTTGATGGTATTGAGCAAGTTCAGGCTGGGTTTATTCCGTTTGAAAATTAAAAAGAACAATTCACTGCCAGTCAAACTTCTTTGCAACTTTTTCATTGCAGGGTCAACAAGGATGGCGCTCCCCATCTCTGAAAGCTCAATAAAAAGAATATTTTTGGGCTGAATATTTCCTTTTCTACGAAAAATAAACTTGATTTTAAATAAAATGGAAAAGAAAAGGCACAAAGGGACGCCGATGTAAAAATCTATTTTTCTCATTAAATCTACTTTCATGGACTCTCCTAAATTATAGAAAATTATAAAAATTAGCCACAGAGGGCACAGATTTATAAAGATTTACTCAGAATCTAAAAACGAGATTCCTCGCTTCTCTCGGAATGACATTTTTAAAATCCTGTAAATCTGCGTCCAATTGCATTTTTCGGTTAATTTATCCGTAAGTATTCATTTTCTATTTTTATATTATTCAAAACCACTCTGCATGGCGTAATGTCCTGTTTAAAGATATAAACATTATGCAGCAATATGTTCAAAATAAATGAAGGAATTGGCAGAGATAACATATTAAGCCCTTCAACCTTTATACCAATATTATTTTCGGGTGTTACAATCGGCCTCAGTTTTACCCGGAGATTTGCATAGCTGTTCAGGTCGGCTGAAAGATGTATTGTATTTTTATTAAAATGAATATCTATATGTTTGATACCTTTTGCCTCTTTTGCCGCAAATTCCCGTAAATCCTCTGCATATATTTTCCCTGAAGGAACAACCTCTTTCAGGCTTATCACCTGCACATTCCCATTTTTTAATTCATACAGATTAACGGTAATATCATGAAAGGTAAATTTTATATTATTAACTATCATTCCTGCATCTTTATGCTTGTAATCACCAATCATTGCCTTTTTTGCAATAATATTTATCTCTTTAAACCTTCCTCTCAGGGTTTCTTCATCTCCATAAGGAATTATTTGTATCTCCAGTCCTTCATGGTCTTTAACAAACTGGAGGAGAATTGTCTCCAGCCGTTCTTTTATCATATGTATAACATCCTGTGCAGTTACACCTGAAAGAGGGACTATATCCCTTTTATATAGGGTTGCCGTAGAGCTGTCAGGGAGACTGAATTCCCTGAACTTTCTAAAGATATTGGTAAATTGATGCGGGGCTTCCTCAATATATTTTGTCAATATATGTGCCTTCTCTCTGAAAAGTGGTCCCACATTTCCTGTCTTTGTAACAATGTAATCTGTGAAATCAGGAAAATTGGTATGCCAGCTAAAATGTATATTGTCATAATTGTTGAAATATTTATAGTATTCAAATGTTGCCTTTGCAAATGTCGGGTAATCGGGTATTATTCTCACCATATTTTTAGTGTTGTAGAATCTGTTTTCAGCGAGAATTACCTTCTCAATCTCATCAACCCTCCAGTCCTCTTTTATCGGCGGATTCTTTTGCAAAAGGATGAAATTAAATGGTCCAAGGGATGTCCGCTCCACAGAAAAGAGTCTTAATCCATAGGTAGATGAAAGGTATTGCAGGAGAACAAAAGTTATAATAATGACTGAAAGCCCATTTTTTACAATAACTGATTTTATGTCCTTAATCCAGAAAGTGGAGAATATGGCAACTGCCGGAAGATAGTGCATTGAGTACCGCGAGTCTTTATTGGCAACGGCTGTAACTATTAGGTAGGAGCCTATAAACCACCAGAAGATACTCATATCTCTATTCTCTCTATATCTATAGATGTATAATGCAAAACCGATGATAAAGAGAAGATAGAGAGGTGAAGACACCTGTTCATTTATTGTCTTCAGGTAATATATGAAGTTTTCTATATTCAGTCCGTGGGGGTCTCCTTCAATAACTGCGCTGTCTTTGATACTGATACTTGCATTTAGGAGTATGTTTCCCGTGTTTGCAATATACCAAGGGGATAAAATGATTATGAAAAAGAGAGAGGCAATTATAAGATTTTTTATCTGACTCCTGACTGTCGACTGCTGACTACCGACTGTCTTTAATATTTTATATATCGTATAAATGATTACAGGGAATACAAAGAACAGGAAGTTCCAGCGGGTAAGCATTCCTATTCCCGCCGCAATACCGAAGGCAATGGAATATCTTTTCTCTTTAAAATCATTTGATTTAAGAAGAAAATAAATGGCGAGAGTGACCATTGAAATAAGAGATATTTCTAAGAGATATTGTCTTGAATGGGTAGAGACCACATTATAGGTTGATGCCAGCAAGGCGGATAAAATCCCTGCCCGTTTTCCATAAAGGGTGTTGGCGATACCGTAGGTGGAAAAAATTAATAGTATCAAAAATATACTGTTCGTCAGACAGCCTGAATCTCCCGACATGCCAAGGATTTTGTAGAATGGATATGATGATATATAAAAAAGGGGGGGATAAAAATTGGTTAGAGTAAGCAGTTTGTAGAGAATATTGGAATCAAGGTGTTCTATTGCCTTGAAGTAGTCATAGCTTTTGGTTAGGTGTCCTGCCTGGTCCCATATAGGGGGGAGGGTATCATGCTTAAGCCAGATAATATTGTTTACAATTAAAAAAAGGGAGAGGGATACAAGGATAAGATGGGGATATGAGAGTTTTATTTTCTTCATTTTTGACGATACAGTCCCGATACTACATCTCTCAATACCCCAAGCCCGCCCCTGACCTCTCTCATAATATCTTCCCTTGATTTCAGCCGTGACAATCGTCTGGTTATATACCGCGGTCTGAGATAGAAATCCCTGACAGCCTTATTTTTTAGCTTAAGCACCTCGGTATTGCTGAGATACTTTGTCCCTATTATACTGTAACTCCCCGACTGATCCATTACTTTTACATCTGCAGAAATAAGTCCCATTTTTAATACCTCCTCCCTAAGACTTGTATTCATTCGCGGGACATATACATTGAATGATGCATAATCGCAGTCGAGTTCTTTTGAGAATTCTATAGTTTTCAAGATGGATTCCCTGTTGTCTTCGGGAAGGCCCAGTAAAAATGTTCCAACCGTATTTATACCGTTTTTTTTGCACAATGTAAATGTCTTTTTAATCATCTCCTTGCTTATATCTTTCCCGTATTTTTTCAGGATTTCATCGTTTCCAGTTTCAACCCCGTATATTATCGTATGACAACCCGACTCTCTCATAATTTTTAGAATCTCTTCATCTGTAAGATCTACCCTGCTGAAGCATACCCATCCGAACCCGAATCTTTTTTCTATCATTTTCTGACAAATCTCAATCGTCCTCTTTCTGGCGATGCCAAAGGTCTGGTCTCCGAAGTATATCTCCTTCATTCCGAGAGAATGGACATATTCCAATTCTTCCATTATATTCTCTACGCTACGGTATTTGTAAGGAAGTGTTCCCATTATGCAAAAGCTGCAGCGATAGGGGCATCCATAGTCTGTCAGCACGGTTGCAAAAGGGGAGCTGTTTATGAATGGGTATGTATATTTATTGTGAAGAAACAGGTCGTATTTTGGTATAGGGAGGCTGAACTCTCCTCGCAGGAACTTGCCTGTGTTGCCTACGATAGAATTTCCATTTTTGTATATGACCGTTCCGAAGGGTCCCTGAATTCCATCAAGCAGTTTAAGTATCTCGTCGCTTGTAAAATCAAGGATGATGCCATCTACGCAGTCTATCCTTTTGAGAAATTCTATCCCATCCTCCATTAATATATCGCCGGAGGCATATATCGGTATGTCACCGACCCTATTTTTTAATTTTTTGAAAAAAGTTATATCCTCTTTGATTGATACGGCGCCTGTCAGGGCTATGATTGCATCAGGTCTCTTAATGTCTATTCTATTAAGGCAGTCATCAGGAGAGAGCCTCTCTACAATAGCGTCTATCAAGTCTACATGATGTTTTGATGCCAATATGCCGCTCAGGAGGAGCAGGTCAATCGGGTGGTAGATATAGTTTGCCTTTGATGTCTTACTGCAGTAGTAGTCCCTTACATATAATTTCTTCCCAGGAGGATTTAGGAGCAATATGTTCATCTCTTACCTATCATCCCTTAAACTGCATCTCATAGAGTTTCTTATAAATCCCTCCATGGGCAAGGAGTTCGTCATGTCTTCCAGTTTCAGCTATCCTGCCATCGTCTATAACAACTATTCTGCCGGCATTCAGGACAGTTGAAAGCCTGTGTGCTATTACAAATGTAGTTCTGTCCTTCATCAGATTTTCAAGTGCCTGCTGGACCATCTTCTCCGACTCTGAATCTAATGACGATGTAGCTTCATCAAGGATTAAAATAGCAGGATTTTTTAATATAGCCCTTGCAATAGACAGCCTCTGTCTCTGTCCGCCTGAGAGCTTAACCCCCCTCTCCCCTATAACTGTATCGTATCCTGACGGCATCTCCATTATAAAGTCATGGGCATAGGCAGACTCAGCAGCCTTATGTATATCATTCATACCTGCATCAACCCTTCCGTAGGAGATATTATTTTTCACTGTATCATTAAAGAGTATAGTCTCCTGTGTTACTACACCTATCTGTCTTCTTAAAGAGTTAAGGGTTATATTCCTGATGTCATGGTTGTCTATATTTATACTCCCCTTTGTAACATCATGAAACCTCGGTATCATATCAACAAGTGTAGATTTTCCTGCACCGCTGCTTCCAACAAGTGCAACAACCTCCCCTTTTTTTATTATTAGGTTTATCCCTTTAATGACCATTCCATTGTTGCTGTTATACTGGAACCATACATCATTAAAACTTATCCTGTCCTTAAATTCTCTTATATCTACCGCCCTGTCATTATCGGTTATCTCCACCTTTGTATCCAGCGTTTCAAACACCCTCTCTGCAGCTGCCATAGACTGCTGGACAACATTGTTCATTGTACTTAATTTTTTTATGGGGTCGTATAGCATTATGAGGGCAGTCATAAATGAGAAAAATGTGCCGGGCGTTGTAGCACCGCTTATTACCTGATACCCTCCATACCATATAACCACACCTGTCCCTACTGCACCGAACATCTCCATCAGGGGGGATACCATTTCATGTCTCTTCGTCTCCTTCATGCTTATGTCATAGAGGTTTCTATTTTCATTCATAAATTTTTTATTTTCATACTCTTCCATTCCGAATGCCTTTACAATCTTATTTCCTGTAAATGTCTCCTGAAGGATAATATTTAAGTCAGCCATCTTTTCCTGGTTTTTCCTGCTGAGCACCCTCAATTTCCTTCCAATACTGACAAT
>JACRGN010000054.1 GCA_016234205.1 Nitrospinota bacterium
AACAGAAATAGTCGCAAAGATATACACCCTCAATAACTTTTGTAATACCCCTTGCCTTCACATCCGCCTCAATTGCATAAATGGGATGTTTCTTTAAGGCTTCAATTACTATTGACTGAATCTTTGACCCTGATGTAACGGAATAAATACCGTCTTCATAAAGCATAATGGGGTCACCCTGTTTGGCAAACCTGAGACAACTCTCAAGATTACGATAAAGAAACGGTGATTTATTAATTGTATGAAGCATATTTCCTCCCTTTGGAACACGAATTACACGAATATACGAATGGCACAAATGTATTAGAAACAAGAAGCAAAAAATCTTATATCTTGCATCTTGTTTTTTGCATCTTGCCTCTTGTTTAATTCGTGCGATTTGTCCATTCGTGTCATTTGTGTTCAGTCTTTTGTTTTTTTTAAAATGGCAGCAGGGTGTGCTGCTCTTCCATTATCTTTGCTATCTCTGAAGCCTCAAGGAGCTTAGGTTTAATGATAAGGTCATCTACAGTTAATCCCCTTATTTCAAGAGACTCCCTGTCGGCATAAATATTGGTGATGTCATAATCCTCAAGGGCTGCAAATGTCTTTGAAAATTCCTTAACACCAAGCGGCTTTGTATCCTGCTCTTTCTTTAAAGCAAATACACCATCATCTATAAAGACAACACTTACTTCCTGCTCATACGCCCCCATTATCAAAATTGCCTCAAGCCCTTCATAGGCATATATGGAGCCATGCGGCGGCTTCCTCATTACAAACATGATTTTTGTCTTCTTCTGTTCTTCCATAAAACTCCTCTCTTGTTTTTCTCTGTGAACTCTGTGTGCTCTGTGGTTAATTTTAAGTATTAACTGCTCCCAAATGTAATCAGCCTGTCTGATTCAATTGCAATCTCTGTCAACTGCCCCAAGCCTGAAATACGGGCATTTGGAATCAGGACACTTTCATTAATCCCTCGCCGCTTTGCAGCAGCGACACAGACAATTATATCAATTCCCTTAGCACCGAGTTCAGACCATCTCTTGCTGATATTCCTGTCATCCTGAGGAGGATCCATCAATTTTGTGGCATTGATGACACCGTCGTTATAGAAAAAAATCCCCTGAATTGAATGCCCCCTCTCAAGTGCTGCCTGAATAAAATTGTATGCACTGTCTGCAGCCTCGTGATTATATGGGCCATCCTGAATCAGTATTCCAAATTTCATATTATACCCTCCTCTTAGCCACAGACTTTCACTGACTAATAGTGGCTGATAATTAATTTATACAGCTATCTTATATTTATAACCCTGCTTATGATTTACAATCCTATCCATAAAATCCTCTGCCCACAGTTGCGCCCCCATTGTATGGATATGTGAATAGGAGGCGATTACATTTTTATATACAATACCATCATGCCTTCCATCAATACCCTTCCCCCGAATGACATTATAAAGGAAACTCACATTGCCAAGATTTCTGACCCTTGAATAATGAAACTCATGCCCCCTTATTTCTGAACCATTATTTTTATCCTGCAAAATAACATACCCATGAGCCTGAAGCCTCTTTGTCATTTCTGTATCACATGGAATGGCACCGACCATCTTTCTCGTTTTGCCGTTCCATGTGATACTGCGGGAAAGATACATAAGCCCCCCGCATTCTGCATAGACAGGCATCCCGTCCTCTACTGCATTTTTCATATCTCTACAGATAGACTCATTATTCTCCAATTCATCAGCAAACATCTCAGGGAATCCACCGCCTATATACAAGGCATCTACATCAGGCAGGAACCTGTCCTCAAGTGTATTAAAGAAGACTATCTCTGCTCCGGTATTTTTCAGGGCTTCAAAATTTTCAGGGTAGTAAAAACTGAATGCCCTATCCATTACAACACCTATTTTTATTCCTGATTTAGATGTTGGGGGCTGAAGGCTGAAAGCTGAAGGCTGAATACTGGATACATTTTTTGAGATTTCTATTATTCTGTCAATATTCACATTTGCTTCTACTATACTACTGATTTTTTCAATAGCAGGTATAAATTCTGATTTTTCTATCTGAGGGATTAAGCCAAGATGCCTTTCTGGTATATTGAGTAAAGGATTTCTTGGGATACAGCCCAATACCTCAACATTACTATACTTTGCAATTGCAGCCCTTAACTTTGCCTCATGCCTCTGTCCTGAGACATTATTTAAGATAACACCCGATATTTTTATATCAGGCTCAAAATTTACATATCCATTTATAAGTGCTGCAATACTCCGTGTCATCCTGGCTGTATCTACAACCAATATAACAGGGGCATTCAAAATCCTTGCAAGGTTTGCAGTGCTATTTTTGCCTTCAATATCTATGCTGTCATAAAGCCCTGTATTACCCTCAATGATACTTATATCTGCATCATGGTTTGCCATTTTAAATAAATTCTTAACACCCTTTTCCTCCATCAGAAACAAATCAAGATTTCGGCACTGATTTTTTGAGGCGATAGTGAGCCAGCCTGTATCAATATAATCAGGCCCCTTCTTAAAGGGCTGAACCTTTAACCCTCGCCTTGATAAAGCGGCACTCAGGCCAATACTGACAGTTGTTTTTCCTGACCGTCCATGAGGTGCGGAGATTACTATTCGTGGAGCAGAAAAATTATTATTGAATGACATATTTAATGACATGATGAAAAGTCTGAATCAACTTTTCCTGTTAATAATAGAAAGGAAGAAAATGGCCCCATATTCTTCATTGCCTCCCACATAGGACCATTAAACTTTAGCCTGCCGAACATCATAGCCTTCATAGGTCCATATTCGCCCTTTCCCATATCTATCCACCTTTTTGTATTAGCCCACATTATATAGTCAGGCTCTTTATCAGACACCTCTCCACCATATACACATACAGCCTTTCCATCTTTTGGCTCTATCTTTAATTGTATATGCTGGGACTTCAAACAGTCCTCACGATATATCTCAATTATCTTAAATCCCCTTCCATTTTTTGTGTTTGCAGCCCAGCCGCTCTTATATAATTCAACTGTTAAAATCGGGTCATTATTCCATGCATCAACAGCAGCCCTTGCCCAGTCAGGCGACATAAATACTGGTTTACCTTCTGCATAAGAGTTGGATGTTGATATTATAAGAAATATAACTGCTAATACTATCTTTTTCATTTCTATCCTCCCTATAAAATTAAGGCTCCCCATGAGAGGAGGTAAACCAATTTCCTCCGGTAAAGGGATTCTTTCCTGAGAAAATTAGCCATTTCATGGGGAGCCATGTGTTAAAACTTAGCTAAAATTTATAAGACAATCCAAGTTCAAGGGATGTCTCTGAAAGACTCGTCTCATAGGAAGTAATCCCCTGCGAGGCATTTGCACCTGTCTGTGTAACAGTTGGTGCATACATAAAACCGAGGTTTAAAGCGGTATTCTGGCTTAATCCCCAACCAACACCTACCGTATAATGCGTCTCCTGAACTGCTGGAAATGCTATAGACTCAAATGCCTGGTTTTTATCCAGAGGATTTTTGCCATAGTTAAAGCCTGCACGGACTTTGACATCCTTTGTCGCATCATACTCAAGTCCAAGGGCATATACGATTTGGTTCTCCCAGTTCATATTCCATGCCCCGTTATTTGCCGCATTTGCGGAATACTTCGGCTTATCCTTG
>JACRGN010000349.1 GCA_016234205.1 Nitrospinota bacterium
ATGAGAAACTAAGAGGTTAAGAAGTTAAGAGATTCTTATTTTCTAAACTTCATAGCTTCTTTATATTATTTTTTCTCTGTGTCTCCGTGCCTCTGTGGCAAAAGTATTAGTTATGAAAGAGCGAAAAGAGAAATTCACAAATCTTTCTAATATGGAGATAAAGAATGTCTATACACCTGAGGATGTTGCAGATATAGATTACTCAAAGGATATAGGACTTCCATGTGAGTTTCCATTTACCAGAGGCATACATCCAACCATGTACAGGGGGCGTCTGTGGACGATGAGGCAGTTTTCAGGATTCGGAGCTGCTGAGGATACAAACAAAAGGTTTAAATACCTTTTAAAGCATGGTGAGACAGGGCTATCCACCGCCTTTGACATGCCGACCCTTATGGGCTATGACTCAGATAATTATAGGGCTGCCGGCGAGGTGGGTGTATGTGGTGTTGCTATAGATACGATAGCTGATATGGAGATTCTCTTTGATGATATCCCTCTAAATGAGGTAACGGTTTCAATGACAATAAATGCCCCTGCTGCTATTCTCCTGTCAATGTATATTGCTGTAGCCGACAAAAGGGGAATCCCTCTGAATAAATTAGGAGGGACAATCCAGAATGACATATTAAAGGAATACACTGCACAAAAGGAGTGGATATTTCCTCCTGAACCATCTTTAAGACTCATCACAGATACCATAATATACTGTGCCAGAAATCTCCCTAAATGGTATCCCATAAGTATCAGCGGATACCATATAAGGGAGGCCGGTTCAACAGCAGTTCAAGAGCTTGCCTTTACCCTTTATGATGGATTGACCTATGTGGAGGAGGTAATAAAAAGAGGTCTATCAATAGATGAGTTTGCACCAAGATTATCCTTTTTCTTTAACTCCCACAATGACTTTTTTGAGGAGATAGCCAAGTTCAGGGCTGCTCGGAGGATATGGTATAGAGAGATAAAGAAGAGATACAACCCGAAAGACAAGAGAGCAATGTTATTAAGATTTCATACACAGACAGCAGGCTGCTCACTCACAGCACAACAGCCATATAATAATATCGTGAGGGTTACACTTCAGGCACTATCTGCTGTGCTCGGCGGGACACAGTCACTCCATACCGATTCCATGGATGAAACCTATGCTATACCAACCGAAGAGGCTGTAAGGATTGCACTCCGCACCCAGCAGATTATTGCCCATGAGAGTGGTGTTGCAAATACTATAGACCCATTGGGTGGTTCATATTATATTGAAAACTTGACAAACAAAATGGAGGATGCTGTATATGAATATTTTAAAAAATTAGATGATATGGGGGGAATGGTATCTGCCATTGAAAAGGGGTTCCCCCAGAAGGAGATAAAGGAGTCTGCTTACTCATATCAAAAAGAGATAGATAGTAAGGAGAGGATAATCGTTGGAGTGAATGATTTTATTGAAGAAGAAAAGGCTCCTGTTGAGGTATTTAAAACGAATCCAGATGTGGAGAAAAAACAGATACAGAGGCTTAAGGATGTAAAGAGGAATAGGGACGAAAAGAGATTAAAAAGCACCTTACAGGATTTGAAAAGTGCAGCTAAGGGAGATGAAAACCTTATGCCATTTATTATAGAAGCAGTTAAGTCTTACGCAACTATTGGTGAGATATGTGATGTGTTGAAGGAGATATTCGGTGAGTATAAGGAGCCGATTGTGTAATAAAAAAAACTTAATGAAACCACAGATGAACACAGATTCACACAGATGACAGCATTGCTGTCATTCTGAGCAAAGCGAAGAATCTCGGTTTTGGATTCTTCGGGCTTCGCCCTCAGAATGACATTTCTGTGAAAATCTGTGAAATCTGTGGTTAAATTTTATAATTTTCTATGAAGGTTCTCCTTGCAAAGATTGGGCTTGATGGTCATGACAGGGGAGTAAAAGTAATAAGGGATGCCCTGACAAATGAGGGGATTGAGGTAATCTATACAGGTCTCCATAAGACCCCTGAAGAGATTGTGAATACTGCTATAAATGAGAAGGTTGATGTTATAGGTATCAGCTCCATGACAGGGGCACATAATCTCATATTTCAAAGGGTCTTTGAGCTGCTGAATGAGAGAGGAAAAAATATCCCCGTATTTGCAGGAGGTATCATCCCTGACGGGGATATCCCTAAATTAAAAGAAATGGGTATAAAAGAGGTCTTTCTACCCGGGACAGAGTTGAAAGGGATTGTGGAATTTATTAGGGGTCTGTCTTGAATATCTCCCTTGCAATAATTATCCTCTGCATCTCGGATGTCCCCTCCCCAATCTCACAGAGTTTTGCATCCCTGAAGTATCTCTCCACAGGAAATTCCTTTGTATATCCATAACCTCCATGTATCTGAATCCCCTTCATTGTTGCCCGCATTGCTGCCTCCGATGCAAAGAGCTTAGCCATGGCTCCCTCCTTTCCACACCGTACTCCATGATCTTTTAGAAAAGCTGCATGGTGAACTAACAGCCTTGCAGCATCAAGCTCAGTAGCAGTATCAGCAAGCATCCACTGGATTGCCTGAAAATTTGCAATGGGCTGACCAAACTGCCTCCTCTCCTTTGCATACCTAAGCCCCTCCTCTAATGCCCCACGACCTATCCCCACTGCAATTGCCCCCACACCTATCCTTCCACCTTCTAAAATTTTCAGTGCATCTATAAACCCTTCATTTATCCTGCCCAAGAGATTCGCATCTGGGATAGTGCAATCCTCAAAGATTAGGGAGGCGGTATCACTCCCCCTCATCCCCAGTTTATCCTCCACCCTTCCTACTTTAAAATTAGGTATCCCCTTTTCTACGATAAAGGCAGAGATACCCTTCTTACCTCTATTTCTATCTGTGGATGCCATTATTACATAAGTATCTGCCACTGAACCGTGCGTGATGAGAACCTTCTCCCCATTCAATACCCACTTATCCCCCTTTAGAACTGCCGTAGTTTGAAGGCTGGCTGCATCACTTCCAGAACCTGCTTCTGTTAATCCCCATGCACCGATTCTCTCTCCCTTTGCCAGGGGGATTACAAATCTCTTCCGCTGGTCCTCTGTGCCAGATAAGTAGATATGATTTGTGCAGAGGGAGTTATGGGCAGAGACAGATAGCGCCATTCCCCCATCCACCCTCGCAATCTCCTCAAGGACAATGGTATAGCTTATATAATCAAGACATGCACCATCATAACTCTCAGGGATAATCATCCCCATGATGCCCATACCTGCCATCTCCTTAAATAGCTCTCTTGGAAACTCCCCTTTTGAATCCCGCTCCCTTGCACCAGGGGCTATCACTTTCAAAGAGAAATCCCTTACTGTCTGATGGAGCAGCCTCTGTTCTTCTGTCAGCTCAAATTCCATATCACTTTATTCCTCTTTAAGTTCATGACGGATTTTTTCGTAGAAACTTAGAGACTCTGGATTAATCAAGGCATCCCTGTTTGTAACCGCCCTGCCGTTTATGGCATTTGAGACCACACTCTCAACCTTTTTCATGTTGAAGGTATAGGGAATATCAGGCGCCTCAATGATTAATGCTGGAATATGCCTTGGGGATGCATTCTCCCGCAGTGCCCTTTTAATTCCATTTTTTAAATCCTCTGTTAATCTATGACCCTGGGCAAGCATGACAAAGAGGATAATACGCTGGTCCCCTTTCCAATCCTACCCTACAGCTATGCTGTCGGCAATCTCCTTAAACCCCTCCACCACATTATATATTTCGGCAGAACCTATGCGAACCCCTGATGGCTTTAATGTAAAATCAGAGCGGCCTAAAAATGTTATTCCACCTGTATCGCTGTGACTTATAATCCAATCCCCATGCCTCCAGACATCATGATAGATACTGAAATAGGCATCCCTATATCTTTTCCCATCAGGGTCACTCCAGAAATAAAGAGGCATGGAAGGGGATGGGGCTTCACAGACGAGTTCTCCTTCCCTATCAATTACAGGATTACCCTTTTCATTATATGCCTTCACCTTCATCCCAAGGGCAGGACCCTGTAGTTCTCCGGCATACACAGGCTGGATGGGTGTCCCGGCAGCAAAACAACCATTAATATCCGTGCCGCCTGAGATAGAATTAAGATGCAAATTATCTTTAATCTCTCGGTAGACATATTCAAACCCCTCGGCAGATAGAGGTGAACCGGTTTGGGATATTTCCCTTAAGTGTGAGAGGTCGTAGACATTTCCGGGCTTAGCCCCTATACCTCTGAGATAATTTATATAGCTTGCACTGCACCCAAAGATTGTTATTCCTTCATCCTGAGCCAATCTCCACATTGCACTCCAATCAGGATAGTTCGGATTGCCGTCATACAATACGATAGTAGCTCCTGTAGATAGAGAGCTTATCAACCAGTTCCACATCATCCAGCTTGGGGTTGTTATATACATAATTCTGTCTTCGCGTTTCAAATCGGTGTGGAGTAAAAGCTCCTTCAGGTGATTTATCAGGACACCGCCTGTCCCCTGAACCATACACTTTGGCTTACCAGTTGTTCCAGAGGAAAACATGATATATAAAGGATAATCAAAGGGGAGTTGCTCAAACCTGATTTCAGGCTCTCTCTCATGAGATATGAAATCGTTATAAAGGATAGAATTGGGTATATTACTAATATCAGGTTTTTCTTCTGCATAAGGGATTATGATAATCTTTTTAATGGAAGGTAATCCCCTGACAATTTTCTCAATATTAGTCAAAATATTAAAGGTCTTATCTTTATAGATATAACCATCAACTGTGAATAAAATCTTTGGTTCAATCTGACCGATGCGATCCAGAACAGCAACAGGGCCAAGCTCGGCTCCACAGGATGACCATACAGCACCTATGCTCGCAGAGGCAAGCATTGCAATAGCAGTTTCCATAAGGTTAGGCATATATGCAGCAATACGGTCTCCTAAAACAACCCCTGATTCGCGGAGTGGATGAACAAGAGATGCCACAGAGGAGTATAGCTCTGCATAGGTCATTTTGGCTAACTTTCGGGTTTCCCCACGAAATATAAAGGCTAAATGGTTATCTCTAAACCTAAGAAGGTTCTCAGCAAAATTGAGTCTTGCACCAATAAACCACCTTGCACCTGGAAATCTGATTGGGTCGTCCACTACAACATCAAATCCGCGAGATGCCCTTATCTCACCAAATTCCCACATAGCTTTCCAAAAATCCTTTATATTTTCAACCGACCACCTGTAGAGTCCATCGTAGGACGCAATTTTAAGACTATACCTTTTATTGATAAGGCTGATGAACCTAATTATGTTTGCCTTTTTTATATTTTCCTCAGAAGGAATCCAGAGTGGTTTTTTCATTTTTATGCAGGGACAAAAATCTAATAAGCCACAGAGACACAGAGAAAAAACAAACAAAGAAAATAAAAGACTTATTTTGGACACAGATGAACGCAGATTTTAGGATTAAAAAAATAATTTTAATCTGTGTTTTATCTGTGTAAATCTGTGTCCTATTAATTTCTTTATTTTTCTCTGTGTTCTCGGTAAACTCTGTGGCAAATTTTTATAATTTCCTATACAGGAACAAAATAGACATCCGTAGGTTTAAATTTGCAATTTCTCAAAAACCTCGCCCTTACCTTCATCCCTATCTTTACCTTATCAGGCTTTACACCAATCAGCCTTGAGAGGAAAAGGGTATTGACACCATCAAACTCTACGAGGATTAATGTAAATGGGGTCTCCTTTAAAAATGCCTCACTTCCGAAATAGCAGGTGGTAAAGGTATGAACACGACCATTCAGCGGAAGCTCAAACCATTCAGTCTTTGCCCCACACTTCATGCAGTGAGCCCTTGGTGTAGCATAGATATAGCCGCATTTAGCACATTTACTCCCAAGGAGTTTTTTCTTTGTAAGACCTGCAAAGAATGGCGAATCCTGTGCATAGGAGTGTATATAGTCAATCCCATAATGATACTTGATAATGATAGGGTCAACATTAAATAAAACTGTCCCTTCTTCAGTCTCTAAAAGCTTGATATCTTTTTTCATGATGTTCAATCCCTCTTAACAATCAATAACGGCTTACATAGATTATCTAACCTGTGGATAATGACTAAGCTAAGCGGTGTGGCGGTTTTCTGCCACATCCATCTTGAGCGACTTGTTATGTGTTTGCCTATAGAAGGCCGTATTTGTATTCTGATTACTTGCCGGAATTGAATTTGACCAATTTCTCCCAGTTGATTTTCCCATCAACACAGAAATCGTTCATGAACTGGTGAGTAAACTTATTGATTATCTGAGCGTATGATTCTATAAATCTCTCATTCCGCTGTTTGGCCTTATGCCCTAATGGCTCTATTATACCGGTGTATAGTGTTTCATCTCCTGAAATGAACTCCCAGAACCGCTGACCGCAGAGCTTTTGATAGTTTCCCTTTTCTGGTTTGTTATCTTTTCCGTAACAGCAACCATTCACCGCAAGAATGTGTATCGTTGGGTTATTCGTTTTCAGAATTCGTATCGTCTTCAGGAAGTCATCTTTCATCTTTTTGATTTGCCTACTGTTGCCCCAGTTTGGCCCGGATTTTATCGAAACAAGGTAATATATGCCGTCTTTGATGAACTCTAAATCAATCCCTTCGGCTGAGGATTTCTTACCGTTATAAACCTTTCCGCATACGAATCTTGCAAGCCCCTCAAGGAATTCCCCAAAGATAGTTTCTTCATGCGATGATAGATGAGCCTCTAAAAGTACCCTGACCAAATCTTGAGCCGTCAAGATGTTCTTGGCCTTGAAAAGGTAAGGGTTTTTCCTCTTTAGTATCTTGTCTAATTTAAGCAGTTCAAGGTTTTGCAGCCTCTTTGTATGGAAACTACCGATATTTTCTTCAACATACTTTACGACTTCGTTTATTCCGATTGGGTTCATATTCGGCTTGCCCCTCTAAAAGTAGATACTCCTTTTCGTTGACGGCTGATTTTGTCATATCATAATATTCTTTCAATATCTCAATGCCAATGGAATTTCTCATCATTCTTTGAGCAACCTTAACTGTCGTTCCTGACCCCATAAATGGGTCTAAAACCCAATCGCCTTCTCTCGTAAATAACTTCATGAACCATTCAGGAAGGGCTTCAGGAAAGACGGCGCTATGATTCTTATTTGCGCACTCCGTTGCCAAGCGAAGGACGTTCGTTGGATACGCCTTGTTCCTGCCAATCCAGTTTGCTATCTTTTTCCCGAAACCGCTGCCAACCCTTGAATTATCTCGTTTCAAATCGGTTTCGCTTAGATTTTTCAGTCTTGTTTTGGCCCAATCACCTACTGGAACCATTACCTCTTCTTGATACATATTGAATTGTTTGCTTTTGTTGAATTGTAGAAGCCTTTCCCAAGAATCTCTGAACCGATTCGGCCATTTGCCGGGATAGCAATTTTTCTTGTGCCAGATAAATTCCTCCGTCCACAACCACCCTTGTTTCCTCATTTCAAGAATTAATTCTATTACGTAGGTATGTCTTTCGCCGTCAACGACTTTTTCTTTGATGTTCAAGATAAAAGTTCCAGAAGGTTTTAAAACACAAAGAAGTTCAGCGGTGATAGGCAAGAACCATTCGACATACTTATCCGGCTTTATTCCACCATAGGTGGCAGACCTGCTATCGGCATAAGGCGGTGAGGTTACAATAAGATCAACGGAGTTGTCCTCCAATGTTTTCAAAACTTTTTTGCAGTCCCCCAGCAAGATTTTTGCCGTAATTTCTTTTACTGGTTGTATATCCCTTCTATACGCTACATCTGTTCTACCGTATGCCTTATATACTTCCATATTCCCATCCCTCACTATATAGGTTGATGCAGTAATATATCATATTTCAAATTAAGGTATGGCAAAAATCTTAAGGGTAAATACTTCTACTTTTACGCATAACATTTATTTTTAAGCTTATTCCACAAGTAGCCGCAGGCTTTAGCCTGCGTTTAGCATCACCTAAAATGTGAATTGAATACTCAATAAATACACGCAACCTAAAGGTTGCGGCTACCAACCTTGCGTAATTTGGGTTTAAACATTCCTCTCTTTACACACTCTCCATTATACTTACAGTTATATAAGTCCCTGTCCCTGCGTGACTGTGAATAAGACCCCTTCTGGCATTTTTTATCTGAAGTGTATCGTTTCTTAGATGTTTTTTTATACTCCCCTGCAACTGCCAGAAGGCAAAGACTGCCTGCATTAATCCTGTGGCACCTACTGGATGACCACAGGCAAGGAGTCCACCAGAGGGATTAACTGGGATTCTCTTGCCTGCGGTTTTGGGAAACTTTAATCCATAGTCAATATTGGACATAAAGGGATAGCCCTTCTCCACAAATCCCCCTCCTTCTCCATATTTACAAAGTCCTAAGTCTTCACAGGTCTGAATCTCAGAAGATGAGTAGGCATCGTGAAGCTCGATGAAATCAATATCTTCTCTTGGGTCTTGAATCCCTGCCATTTCATACGATAGTTTTGCTGCCATCCTCCCGCCCCTGAAGGAGTGGACACCGGGATATTTTAAATTTTTATAGTCTTCTTTAGTCTCGTGGGGGAGAAGGATTACCTCTCCATGTGGTCTGTCCGCCATCCTCATAGAGTCTGTCCCGCACCCAACCCCTGTAATTTTTACAGGCTTTTTGCAAAGTTTTTCAGCCATCTTTTCAGAGCATAGTATTGCTACTGCTGCACCATCAGACATCTGGCAGCAATCAAGGATTGTGAGG
>JACRGN010000351.1 GCA_016234205.1 Nitrospinota bacterium
ACTGTCAGGGTCAGTTCTGAAAAGCTTGACAGGCTTATGGAAGAGGTAGGTGAGCTCTTAATCATGAAGTTAAAGGCAAAGCAGAGGGTCACCCATGTCCAGTCAATAATTAATGACTGCAATTCGGCTAAGCAGGCATTTAAAAAAGATAAAAGGTCAATACATCTAAACACTTCACAAGTCAGTAGTCAGTGGTCAGTGGTCAGTAATCAGTTGTCAGTTTTTTCTGACAGGCTTGATTCTCTCCACAGGACACTCTCGGATGATAGTCACCAGCTTTCACTCATCATTGAAAACCTTCAGGACGATATTAAAAAAACAAGGCTCCTCCCCTTCCATACAATCATGGGTGCCTTTCCAAAGATGGTAAGGGATATATCTGTCTCTGAAAATAAAAAGGTAAGATTTGAATTCTCAGGCGGCGATATTGAGATTGATAAATATATCCTTGAAGAGATCAAGTCCCCCCTTATGCACATGCTCCGCAATTCAATTGACCATGGAATAGAGCCGCCGGATGAAAGAATAAAATCAAATAAACCTGAAGATGGAACTATAAAAATAATACTGTCTCAAAAGGGGAATAATGCCATCATAGAGGTAGCTGATGACGGCAGGGGGATGGATGTTGAAGAACTGAAGAATTCTGCTGTAAAAAAAGGCTTATATACAGAAAAAGAGATACACCAGATGAAAGAAAGGCAGATAATGAACATCATATTTCAACCAGGTTTTTCTACAAGCAAAATAATTACGGATATCTCAGGCAGGGGAATCGGAATGGATGTAGTAAAGGCTACGATTGAAAAGCTGAATGGGACAATAGATATAGAAACCTCAAAAAATACAGGGACACGGTTCATACTCACAATCCCCCTGACCCTCAGTATAACTCATGCCATTAAATTCTTCATCGGGAATGAAATATGTTATATACCTATTAATATGGTTGAAAGGATAATCAAAGTTGAAGAGAAGAATCTGCCTACCATTGAGGGGGGACTTGCTGTCCATTACAACGGCTCAACAATACCTTATGTCCGCATGCAGCAGATATTGGATATCTCCGAGTCTGATAAAAAAGAAGATGCAGAGAGGCTTGCGGTTATCCTTAAAACAGGCAATACAATGGCAGCCTTTGCGATAGATAAATTCATTGGCGAAGAGGACATAACTATAAAGGGGCTTGGGAACTACATGAAGAGGGTGAGAAATGTCTCAGGGGTTACTATAATGAGTGACGGCAATATTGCACCAATCCTCAATGTAACCGATATGATTAATACAATTCAACTCAGGGGAATAACCTCAGCCATGAGAAAAAAAGAACGCGTTGATATAAAAAAGAATCTTTCAATCCTTGTGGTTGATGATTCAATTATGACAAGGACCCTTGAAAAAAACATACTTGAATCTTATGGCTATGATGTAGTAACAGCCATTGACGGACAGGATGCCATTCTAAAAATTCGGGAAAAAAACTTTGATGTTATCGTAAGTGATGTCCAGATGCCAAATATGAGTGGCCTTGAACTGACAGAAAAGATTAAACAGGATAACAGATACAGCAAAATCCCTGTCATCCTTGTTACCGCCATGGAATCAGACGAAGACAAAAAGAAGGGGATACAGATTGGTGCAGATGCCTATATTGTTAAAAGCTCATTTGACCAGTCAAACCTGCTGACAACTATTAAGCGGTTGACACAAATATAAAAAGCAGTGTCAGTGAATAGTGACAGTGTCAGCAAAAAACTCTGACACTAAAAACTGACACTGACACTTTTTTAAAATATGATTAGAGTTTTAATTACGGAAGATTCACCGACAATAGCAGAGATTATAAGGATGACCCTTAGTAAGGATAAGGAGATACAGGTCATTGGCTGGGCAAAAAACGGCAAAGAGTGTATAGAGATGGTTAATAGATTAAAGCCGAATGTCATCACAATGGATATTCGCATGCCTATTATGGACGGCTTTGAGGCAACAAAAGAGATAATGGCAAAATCTCCAACCCCTATATTGGTTTTTAGTGCCTCTATAAATGATGACTTAAATGTTGCCTTTAATGCCCTGAAATTCGGGGCACTGGATGTCCTTGAAAAGCCCAGAATACTTACGGCTGGCAAGTCATCAGATGATATGGCAGAGGTGCTTATACAGCGAATTAAGGTTGTATCAAGAGTTCGCCCTTTTAAAAAAATCTTTAAACCAACTCCTTTAGATTATAAAAAATATCGTCCGAAAAGAATATCCATTTCTGCTGATGGAGATGGCATCCTGGTTATCGGCGCCTCAACAGGAGGACCACCGGTATTAAATTATATATTAAGCAAACTGCATCCAAAATTTCCTTTGCCTATTCTGGTTACACAGCATATATCACAAGGGTTTATGGAAGGGCTGATTACATGGCTTCAGGATGAATGCCCTCTTAAAATAAAAATCGGTGAAGATAACGAAACTGTTGAAAGAGGCAGTGTCTATTTTGCACCTGACAATTATCATATGGGAATTACAATAGATAAAAAGATATTCCTGAACAATACCCCCCCGATTTCAGGCCACCGCCCTTCAGTAGATTTTCTAATGGAATCCTCTGCATCCGCATATGGAGAGCACTGCATGGGTATAATACTTACTGGTATGGGGAGGGATGGTGCAAAGGGAATGATGGCTATACGAAATGAAGGTGGTTTTACACTGTCACAGGATGAGGAGAGCAGTGTGATTTTCGGCATGCCAAAGGTTGCAATTGAAAGCGGCGCAGTTATGAAGGTATGCAATATTGAACAGATTCCTGACGAGGTAATACAGTGGGTTCAGAACAAAAACCTAATAAGCCACAGAGACACAGAGGCACAGAGAAATAAAATAAGTTAAAGAAATCTCCGTGCCTCTGTGGCAAATTTTATATATTATGAATAAACGTGTATTAGTAATAGATGACAGCAAAACCCAGCTTGTCTCATTGCAAATGTCTCTCCAGAAGGATGGGTTTGATGTCATAACTGCAGGTAATGGTATGGAAGGTGTCAGCAGGGCATTCCGTGATAATCCTGATATTGTTGTCTCTGATGTAATGATGCCGGAATTAAACGGTTATCAGTTATGCAGACTGCTAAAAAACAACAAGGAAACTTCCGATATCCCTATCATCTTACTCACAAGTATGGACCAGCCGCAGGACAGATTCTGGGGGATACGGGCAGGTGCAGACCGATTTATTGTAAAAAGTTCAGATTTCTCAGTTCTTAAAGATACTATTCGTCTGCTTCTGAAAGATTCCAAAACCTCTATCCCAAAAAAGAAAGACCTGCTTGATAATCGTGGTGCCGCGAACTGGGAATCTATCAAATCAAGTTTAAACCAATTGCTGGACAGACTGCTTTTTGAATCAACCCTTTCCAATGAGGTAGGGCGGCTTGCAAATTTTATTCATGACAGAAACAAGCTTCTATCTGAGGCTTCATTGCTCGTCAACAGCCTGATAGATTACTCATCTTTATGCCTATGCCTTTTTGATATTAATGGAACCAAACTATATATAGAACTTAAACAGCCTATGTCAGATGAAAATATCAGCGAAATAAAAAGTCACATCCTTCTTGATATCCACGATAAACAAAAACCTGTCCCTGAAGGTTTTAATCAGGGAACGGACGAGGCTGAAATACACTTTCTTAATAACAGTTCTCCAATAGATAACAGTGTCCCTGATAAAATTACTGCAAGGTTGTCTGCCCCGCTTAATATACACAACGAGAATATAGGCAATATATCCCTCTATACCACTAAATCTCAAGCCTTTGATAAGGAGTCTGAAAACATTATTCGTCTCCTTGCCACTGATTTTTCAATGGTGCTTAAACTCATGCTCTTATATGATGAAACAAGGCATCTGTCCATTACAGACGGACTTACAAAACTTTATAACAGCAGATATTTTAAAGAAATGTTTGAAATGGAATTTGAGAGGGCAAAGAGATTTAAGAAAAACCTCTCAATGATAATACTGGATATAGACCATTTCAAGTCAATAAATGATACCTACGGGCATCTCCAGGGTGACACTGTTTTAAAAGAAGTAGGATATATTCTTAAACAGAGTGTCCGCAAAGTTGATTTTGTCGCAAGATACGGGGGGGAAGAGTTTGCAGTTCTTGCTATTGATACTGATATAGATAACACATGCATACTTGCTGAAAAAATAAGGAAGCAAATAGAGTTTCACAGATTTAAGGCAGAAAAAAATCCATTAAAGGTAACAGTCAGTTTGGGGGTAGCATCTATATCTGGGGATGTATCCAATTATCTTGATTTAATAAAGAGAGCAGATGATTCCCTTTACAAGGCAAAAGAAGGGGGAAGAAACAGAGTCTGTGTTTTTAGATGAGAAATCTCTTCAAGTATTCAATTTTTCCCTTAATTATCATAGGGTTATTAATAATTTCATTAGATATTTCAAGAGGTGCCGCAACTCATGGAAAAATCTGTCTTGACTGTCACCCTGATCTGCAAAAGAAGATTTCAGAGGAAAAGGCACATACCCCTGTAAGAGATGGAAACTGTATCTCCTGCCACAATCCCCATGCATCAAATCATAAAGGGCTCTTAAGAAATAATGAAGAGGCACTATGCTATACATGTCATAAAAATGATAAAAGCGGCGGCTTTAGTCAGACAATTATCCATGACCCTGTAAGAGATGGAAAATGTCTCACCTGCCATAATCCTCATTCATCTACAAATGACAAACTACTTATAAAAAAAGGGGGAGAGGGCTGCTTTACATGCCATCTTAGAGACTCGCTTATAACAGGTAAAGAGTCTCATCCTCTTGTAAAGAAGGGTGAGTGTATCACCTGCCATGCCCCGCATTCATCCGCCAATGAAGGGCTGATTAAAAAGGGGAATGCAGATCTATGCTCATCATGTCATAAGGTAAGAGAAAAATTGTTCATTGACGCCCATTCCGGCTATCCTGCAGGGGAATCAAACTGTTCATCATGTCACAACCCTCACTCCTCTGACAGCAAGAGTCTTTTAAAGGCATCCATACACCAGCCTATGCTAAAAAGAGATTGCAAAGCATGTCATAACGGTAGCGACTCCAAAAATCCATTAAAGTTAATAAATAATGGGGCAACCCTCTGCTACAATTGCCATGCAAATACGAAAAAGAGTTTTGAAAAAATAAATACCCATGTAATAGGAAACAGAGAGAACTCCTGTTTGAACTGCCATAATCCACACGCATCCGACACTAAATACCTCCTTGCTCAAAGAGAGGAAAAGGTCTGTTTTAAATGCCACAAAGATACAGAGAATCGCGTGACTGCTAAAGCGGTCATATTCAAACATCCTAAATTAGAGGACTGCTCCTCATGTCATACTGCCCATGGTTCAGATAATATAAGTTTTCTGAAGGCAAAGGAAAGTGAGTCATGCAATATCGGAAAATGCCACGAAAAGCAACAGATATTTTCTCACCCGGTTGGTGCTGAGATTATTGACCCAAGAAATAAAAAAGAGATGAACTGTATCACATGCCATAACCCGATGGGCTCCGGATACAAATATAATCTCAGGCTTGACCCAGATAAAGAACTATGCGAACAATGCCATAGATTTTAAATATGAATAAAAACTTGATTTGCCACAGAGCCACAGAGGCACAGAGTATAAAGCAGGTAGAGGTAAAGGTAGAGGCAGAGAAAAAATCTTTACCTTTACCTATGCCTTTACCTCGTATTTTTTTCTCTGGGTCTCCGTGCCTCTGTGGCACTTTTTTTATAATTTTCTTAATTCTGAGTTGTCTTGCCCCTCCATATCTGTTTTCATCGGATATGACACTTATTGCCTCATTGAGCGGCGATAAGATAATGGGAAAGTTCAATCAGCCTTCAACTATATTCTTTGATGAATCAAAAAAAAGATTATATGTTGCTGACACAGGAAATAATCGTCTTGTCTCCTTTGACCCTGATTTCAACTTTATCTCGGAATTTGATGCAGGCGGAGAATTGAAATACCCTATGAGTGCAGTTAGAAACAGCAAAGAGCAATTCTTCGTCATAGGCGGACCAGAGAAAAATGGTTTATTCCTTATTGACATATCAAAAAAAATATTTAAACAGTTTGATATCAGAGATGCCCCGGCAAGAGAAAACCCCATATTACCATGGAAGTTAGCAATTGATAAAAATGATACACTGTATATAATAGATAAAGCTAATGGTAGAATACTGGTAGTAGATTCTGATGGCAGATACTTAAGAGAAATTAAATTTGAAAACAAATTTATAGACTTTTCAGATGTTCGTGTAGATGCAGATGGCAACATATACTCACTTTCAACCCTTGAGAGAAAAATTTATATATTTAATAATAAAGGTGTATTTATCTCAAGTTTTGGTAAAATGGGGAACAAGGTAAATGAATTTGAGTTCCCTGTAAGCATAGCCATCAGTCCGAATGGATTTATATATGTACTGGACCAGCATAAGGGGAGTGTTCTAACTTTTAAAAAAGATGGAGTTTTTCAGTCCAGTTTCTCAAAAAATAAATGGAAGAACCAAGGGGAGCTTTATAAACCATATTATATTTTTGCTGACATGGGAAATAAAATATATATTGTAGACAGAGGAAATAACAGAATCCAGATTTTTCAGGGGGGAAAATGAAACCAGAAGCCAGAAACCAGAAGTCAGAAGTCAGATGTCTGTCTTATGTCTTATGTCTTCTGGTTTCTTGCATCTTGCATCTTGCATCTTTCCATTGTCCTGCCTTTGCAGGGGAAGAGGAACTTAAAAAAAGTAAGGTAGAGTTTGAAGCCAGGGCAAAGGAACGATTTACAGTCGATTTCTGGACATCTCCATCAAGAGACCCGCTACTACCACCTGCCCTCAGAGAACTTCCAAAGGATGCCTTTGGTTATCCTGATTGGACTGCTGCTGTCAGGCAG
Source organism: Nitrospinota bacterium (assembly GCA_016234205.1). Taxonomy (GTDB): domain Bacteria; phylum Nitrospinota; class Nitrospinia; order UBA9942; family UBA9942; genus UBA9942. Next base: position 6,971 of record JACRGN010000351.1, read on the forward strand.
GGGATTATAGAACCGATAGATTCGTTATCCGGCCAAGAACCTAAGAAAGAAGAGGAGTTCAATGAAGATATTATATTTGAGATAAATGACAGTATGATGGCAAATGTCAGATTCCAGCATAGTATACACAACTACTGGTTTTCATGCAAGGTCTGCCATCCTGGTATTTTTAAACCAAAAAAGGGGGCTAATAACTTTAAAATGAAAGATAACTGGGATGGAAATTATTGCGGACGATGTCATGGTAAAGTTGCCTATGCTCCGAAAGGATTTGAAAACTGCATCCGATGCCACAGCGTAAAACGTTAAAAGGAAATTATAAAAGTAACCACAAGATTTCACAAGATTTACACAAGATAACGAGGAGAAATGGCTAAGAATAAGATTTTAAAATCCGTGTTAATCTGTGTAATCTGTGGTTTCATTAGGTTTTTGCTCTTACCACCCCTCACCGTCTAAATAGATAGGATGTAAAAGGTCACGGGCAGAGATAACACCTACAATGTTCTCGCCCTCTTTGACTGCAAGATGACGAACCTTGTGTTTATCCATCATCTCATTGGCCTCTGTAACAGTTTTATTTATATCTATAGTATAAATCGGACTGCTCATTATATCCCCAAGACTTGCTGAATCCATATCTATATTATCAGCCACACCCTTTCTTACAATATCCGTCTCAGTAACAACACCTATCAGCTTATCGTTTTCCTTGATATAGAGGCTTCCTATATTTTTTTCCTTCATTAATTTTGAAGCCTTACGAATAGTGGTATCCTGCGACAGGCTATAAACATTAGGCGTCATTATCTTTTTAACAGTAATCATATTTATATCAGTTCCTGAACAACTTTAAAATTCTGCAACATCTTCAGTTATTTTAATTTTAGCAGTAGTCTCACACGGTTTCTTCACCTTAAAACTTATTGCATCTACAGGGCAGACCTGTTCACATAACCCGCATCTTATACAAAGTTCCAGATTTATCCTGACAGGCGTTATCCCCTGAACTGTATGGGGAATCCCCTCATTGAAAAATCTGTTATGCTCAAGCTCATCAAGCCGCGATACTGTAAGACAATTTAGAGGACACACCTCTTCGCAGTTTCTGCAGAGGAAACATCTATCTTTATCCTGAGTCCAGATATGGTTGCACTGGAGGCATCTCTTCGCCTCTAAGATTGCAGCCTCTTCCATAAAACCCTTTTCTACTTCATTAAAACTTGAAACCCTCTCTTTAATATCAATTGTTACTGCAGTATGCCTATTTATAGTATCATAGCCCCTCTCTTTATAGGGATAACCTGCAATAATCTCTTCAATCTCATCTTCCTCATCACCCTTCTTCATATCAACATCCTGTATAAACTTATCTATAGCCATTGCAGTCTTATGCCCATCTGCGATAACATTTATCACATCCCTCGTCCCTGTCAAGAAATCACCGCAGGCAAATACACCGCTGATATTCGTAGCAAATGTATCAGGGTCAACAGAAATTGTCCCCCAGTTTGTCATCCTGAATCCCATGCTGTCAGCTATGAATGACATGTCAGGCGCCT
>JACRGN010000355.1 GCA_016234205.1 Nitrospinota bacterium
GGTTCAGGCATGGATTGAGATACATAAAGAAGACCTTATGGCAGATTGGGAATTGGCAGTAAATGGACAAACCCCACTTAATATTGAACCACTGAGGTGATAGATATGAATCCAAGAGTTAAATCTGTTGTAGCAAATGAAAATTATACGATAACAATTACTTTTGAAAACGGTGAAACTAAAACTTTTGATATGACCCCTTACTTAGATTTTGGAGTTTTCATCGAATTAAAAGATAAGAATTATTTCAGGCAAGTAAAACCCTTTATGGGGACTATATCTTGGCCGCATGGTCAAGATGTATGCCCTGATACTTTGTATATTGAAGGAAAATAACCATAACAAATTATTTCAGTGAATGGCGTTCCGCCACCGCTGAACCGGAGCGTTCTTCGCTTTTCCCCACCATACAATTCTTTACAGTATGATATACACATAAGCACTGACCTAATATATCGCCTTTATTCTTCAATCCCTCCATTGTATTAAGGATAATATTTTGTTTGAAAAAAAAGGTATTGTATAATAGGATACAGCATAATAATTATTAAAAGGAGAGTGTGATGCGAAGTGATATTATAAAAGAGGGTGTTGAGAGGGCTCCGCACAGGGCATTGCTCCATGCCACAGGTGTTACAAAAAAGGCTTTGTCAAAGCCTTTTGTCGGTGTGATTTCAAGTTTTACTGATATAGTCCCCGGACATATTGGATTTAAAGACATGGAGAGGTTTATAGAAAAGGGAATCCACAGCGGAGGCGGGTATGCGTTTTTTTCATCGGTTCCTGGTATATGCGACGGAATTGCAATGGGGCATAAAGGTATGCATTACTCACTTCCGACGAGGGAATTGATAGCAGACATGATTGAGTCTGTTGTTGAAGCAAATTCATTTGATGGAATTCTTCTTCTTACAAACTGTGATAAATTTACACCGGGTATGATCATGGCAGCAGGAAGACTCAATGTCCCGGCAATTGTAGTAACAGGCGGGCCGATGATTTCTGGAAGGTATAAGATGAGAAGACTTGCCCTTGTTAAAGATACATTTGAGGCAGTGGGGATGTATCAGGCAGGAAAGATTTCTGCCAATGAGCTTGGGAGGCTTGAAATGGAGGCATGCCCCGGCTCAGGCTCATGTCAGGGTTTATATACAGCCAATACGATGGCGTGTGTAACAGAGGCGATTGGCATGTCCATTATCGGCTGCGGGACTGCACTGGCAGTATCTGCAAAAAAGAGGAGGATTGCCTATGACAGCGGTATAAGGATTGTAGAGCTGATTAAAAATGACACCACCCCAAGAAAAATTATGACAAGAGAGGCATTTGAAAATGCCATCAGGGTTGATATGGCTTTAGGAGGCTCTACAAACAGCGTCCTTCATATAACTGCAATTGCAAATGAGACAGGGGTTCCTCTTGAGCTTGAAACATTTGACCGTATAAGCAAGGATACTCCACAGATAACAAACATCCAGCCGAATGGTGATGGATTTATGGAGGATGTGGAATTTGCAGGTGGCATTCCTGCAGTCATGAAGAGTCTTGGGAGTAAGATAAAGGATTGTCAGACAGTAAGCGGATTTACCACAAAAGAGATTATAAACTCGGCAGAGAATTTTGACCCGCAGGTTATAAGAACGGTTGACAATCCTTTTAACCCTGAGGGAGGGATTGCAGTATTGAGGGGGAATCTTGCACCTGATGGTGCTGTAGTTAAGCAGGCTGCTGTAAGTAAGAAGATGATGAAGTTTACTGGCTCTGCGAGGGTCTTTAATTCAGAAGAGGATGGCATGAAGGCGATAATGGGAAAGAAGATAAAGTCAGGAGATGTGGTTGTAATCAGATACGAGGGGCCAAAAGGGGGTCCTGGAATGAGGGAGATGCTCTCCCCAACATCAGCTATTACAGGGATGGGACTACAGGAGTCAGTGGCGTTAATAACAGACGGAAGATTTTCAGGCGGGACACAGGGTCCATGTATAGGGCATATTTCTCCAGAGGCAATGGAAGGCGGACCAATTGCACTAATTGAAGAGGGGGATAAGATTTCCATAGATATTCATGAAAGGAAGATAGAACTGTTGGTTGATGAAAAGACTTTGAGTGATAGAAAAAAGAAATGGACTCCCATACCACCGAAGATTACAAAAGGGTATCTTGCGAGGTATGCGAGGATGGTAACATCGGCAAATACAGGGGCAATAGTAAAATAAAATTTTTTGCCACAGACCTACACGGACTTTTAAAATATGTAGAATAACATCTATTTGAAATTGAATGAAAAGTGTAGAATATGTTATCAGGATTGGACTTTCAGATAGATATAGACATTTACATATACAGGAAAAAGGAAAGATTATATTTTTCAGGATTCAATATGAAACAAAAATCAGCGAGACATGGTATCCCGTAGTAAGATATGATACTGCTCATGGCTTCGCACATAGAGATATTTTAAGTCTCAAAGGAGATGTAGAAAAGACACCGTTATTTAATCAGGATTATAATGATGCACTAACATTTGCAGAAAACGATTTAAAATCTAACTGGAAACATTACAAAAGAAGATTTATGGAGGAAAAAGATGGATAGAGAAGAAAAATTAATAGAAAAAAACATAGATCTCAGTGCGGAATTCAGCCGTTATATATTTGAGCATCCGGAAATAGAAAATGAAATTCCTATGGATGCTGAAATTGTTTTTTTGCCCGATTTCGACCAGGAGTTAAAAGAGTATAATCTTCAGATTGGTAAAGGTATAGAGGCAAGCGGCGGCAAAGTAGTATATGTAACAATTAAAAGTATTCGCCCTAAAATACTCTCCAGAATAGAGGAATTAGAGCTTCATTCCCACAATTAACGATAAACACAGGGGCGATAGTGAGATAAATTTTTTGCCACGGACGGACACAGACTTAACAGAAAGGTAAAGGTATAGGTAAAGGTAAAGATTTTTTCTCTGCCTATACCTTTATCTCTACCTGTTTTTTGGGAAGAATTAAGGAGGCAGTATGAAACATTTTTATACAGTTATTATTACTGTGATTTTGTTTTTACCATTCCCGTTTAAAGCCTGTCCTGATATGCTTTTAATCAGGAACATAGCAGAACAAGTTCTAATTCCTTATCGGATTTATCCGCTTTTTTATAAAGTGATTTTTTTGGTATTGAAATCGGCATCCTTCATTTTCCA
>JACRGN010000358.1 GCA_016234205.1 Nitrospinota bacterium
TACGCTTAAGACTACAAAATTTCTCACTGATACATTCATTAGTCAGTTACACCGTCCTGAATTTCCTTATAAATTCAAGTTTAAGCTTTCAGGCTGTCCAAATGACTGTGCATGCTCAATCCAACGTTCAGATATGCCTATAATTGGAACATGGAAGGATGAGATTCAGATAAATCAGAAAGAGGTTAAGAAGTTCATTGATGAGAAGGGTGAAGAGTATGTAGTTGATAATGTAATAACAAGATGTCCCACGAAGTGCATCACCCTGAAAAATAAAAAGATTGAAATAGATGATAAAAACTGTGTCAAGTGTATGCACTGTATAAATGTAATGCATAAGGCACTTGCACCGGGTAAGGACAGGGGAGTAACAATACTCCTTGGTGGAAAGAGGACTCTAAAAATAGGCGACACAATGAGCTCAGTAATTGTTCCTTTTATGAAGCTTGAGACAGATGAGGATTATGAAAAACTTGTTGCCCTTGTAAGAAGGGTATGGGAGTTCTGGACTGAGCATGGCATGGATCATGAACGTGTCGGAGAGTTTATTGACCGTGTAGGGCTTGGGACATTTTTAGATGGTATCGGGCTTGAGCCTGACCCTCAGATGGTAAGACACCCCCGAACAAATCCTTATATAAAGTTTGAGGAGCTTGCACCGCCAAAGATAGGCGGAGAGCCAAAGGCCGCACCAAATGTAGTTGATAAGGAGATTGAGGGCAGAGAAACGGTTTTAGAAATGAAAAAATAAAAATCAGCCACAGACCCACACAGACTTTTTAAACTGTTTAAGCCGTTTAAACCGTTTAAACTGTTTGAACCGTTTTCAATAAGTCTGTGAAAGCCTGTGGCTAAATTAATTATGGAGGAGTTAAATATGGCTGAGAAAAAGAAGATGGCGCCAAGGGACAATGGGTCGCCGGATTATAAAAAGTTTTTGCATCCTATGATGGCTAAGAATTATGGAAAGTGGAAATATCATGAGAATATTCGCTCCGGAGTGAATATGTATGTGGCTGAGAGTGGAGACAGGCTGTATGTTGTCAGGGCAGGTTCAACAAGGACAATGAGTGTAGATACAGTAAGAAAGGTATGTGATATAGCGGATAAATATTGTCAGGGGCATCTCCGTTTTACAAGCAGGAGCAACTTAGAGTTTCTTGTTACGAAAAAAGAGGAGATTGAGCCGTTAATAAAAGAGGTTAAGGATAAGCTTGGATTTCATATCGGCGGGACGGGGCATTCTATATCCAATATCCTCCACACTCAGGGATGGCTGCACTGCAACCTGCCCGGTACTGATGCAGCAGGTGCAGTGAAGGCAATGATGGATGTCCTGTATGAGGATTTTATAAATGAGAGATTGCCCCAACGTGTGAAGATTTCCACATCATGCTGTCAGATTAACTGCGGCGGGCAGGCTGATATAGCAATCAATCTTCAGCACCACCATCCCCCGAAAATCAATCATGACAACATGAAGATTTGCGAACACCCGAAGGTAGTTGCAATCTGTCCGGTTGCAGCAATCCGCCCAGCCAAAAAAGATGGGAAGGATACACTTGAGGTGGTTGAAGAAAAGTGTATGTATTGCGGGGCGTGTCATGGACAGTGTCCGAGCATGGAGATAAGGGATGCAAATACAGATACACTTGCAATCTGGGTTGGAGGCAAGTCATCAAATACCCGTGGAGGACCTTCTTTTATGAAGCTGGCAACATACGGACTTCCGAATAACCCGCCGAGATGGCCTGAAGTGAGTGATGCAGTTAAGAAGATATTGAATGCCTATAAGGAGGGTGCAAAAGAGGAAGAGAGAATTGGTGAGTGGATAGAGAGGATTGGATGGAAACGTTTCTTTGAAGTGACAGGGTTTAAGTTTACAAAATACCACATTGATACATACAGGTATGCCAGGACGACATTTAACACATCAACACAGGTTCGGTTATAGGAATGACTGCATTTTTGAACGCAGGCTTTTAAAAGTTGCAAGATGCAAGTTGCAAGTAAAAACTTACATCTTGAATCTTGCATCTTTATCTGAATGGAGGTTTTAATGGAGACTCAGACTGTTGGATACGATATTAAACAAGGGGAAGTTGTAAAACTAAAGGTTGCATCACCCTCTGATATTGTTGTTACAAATGGTGAAAGCTGGAAGTGCCCTGTATATGTAAAAAAGATGCCCCCCTGTCGGAGTAACTGTCCGAGTAGTGAGGATATAAGGGGATACTTAACATATATTGCACAGTCAAAGGATTATAAGAGGCATTATGAGGATGCCTTTGATGAGGCATGGTATATACTCACTGACAAGAATCCCTTTCCAGCAGTTCATGGGAGGATATGCCCCCATCCCTGTGAGGATGGATGCAACAGGCAGTATAAGCATGTCCCCGAAGGCTTTAATCGGGGAGAGGATGGCTCTGTAGCGATAAAAAATTTTGAGAGATTTGTAGGTGACCACGGAATAAAGAGAGGACTTAAGCTAAAGAAACTTACAGACAAAAAGCATAATAAAAAGGTTGCAGTAATCGGTGCAGGACCGTCAGGGCTTTCCTGTGCATATCAACTTGCAAGAAAGGGCTATCCTGTAACTGTTTTTGAGTCTATGGAAAAACCAGGAGGTATGCTTAGATACGGCATTACCTCGTATCGCCTTCCCAGAGAAGTGCTTGATGCAGAGATACAGAAGATTCTTGACCTCGGAGTTGAATTAAAGTGTAACACGAGAATTGGTGAAGCTCTTTCCTTTGAGGACTTAAGAAGAAATTATAACACCATTTATGTGGCGATAGGTGCACAGAAGGGGAGTAAACTTAATGTTGAAGGGGAGAGTTTATCAAATGTATTTTCAGGTGTAGAATTCCTTCACAGGATAAACAAGGGTGAAAAGGTATATATAGGCAAGAGGGTCATGGTTGTCGGAGGAGGTAACACGGCAATTGATTCTTCAAGGGTCTCAAGGAGGCTTGGTGCAGATGTAACTGTTTTGTATAGAAGGACAAAGAATGAGATGCCAGCCCTTACAGATGAGATAAGGGGAGCGGAAGAGGAGGGGGTGAAGTTTGAGTTTCTGACTGCACCAATTTCTATATCAAGAAACGGAAAAGGCTCTGTAGATATAACCTGTATACGAATGAAGCTTGGAGAGAAGGACAAGTCAGGACGACAGCGCCCTGTCCCGATAGAAAATTCTAATTTTACACTTGAGGCTGATACCATAATTGCAGCAATAGGACAGGAGCCTGACCTTTTAAATTTAGACGGACTTAAAAATAAAAACGGGTGGCTTGAAATCAATTCTTCTAACAGGGAAACATCTGCTGCAGGTATATATGCAGGCGGGGATGTCCTTGGCCTTGCTAATGCAACAACTGCTGTCGGGCATGGAAGAAGGGCGGCTAAAGCTATAGAGGCATATCTCAATGGTATTAATTATAGGGAGCCAGGTGCTCCAAAGCCAATAAAACATACTGATATGATACTTGATTACTATCCTGCATCACCACGGAATGATGTGAAGGAATTGCATGTTGGGGAGCGTATAGATAATTTTAAGGAAGTGTGTCTGCCCCTAACTTTAGAGGAGGCAATAGCAGAGGCGAA